>CAMNBY010000271.1 GCA_946533615.1 uncultured Clostridia bacterium | reverse complement strand
GTGAGCGGCCTTTGCTGTCGGGGTGTCTGTGTAGGTGTCGCCGCAAAGCGAGCATTTATGCGTTGTGTAGCCCTCTGCCGTGCAGGTCGGAGGCGTCACGGTGGCAACGTAATCGTGCGTCAGCTTTTCGGTGTAGGTGTCCTTGACCGTGTTCCCGCAGACGGAGCACTTGTGGGTCGTGTAGCCCTGAGCTGTGCAGGTCGGCGGAGTGACGGTGTCAACATACTTGTGCGAGACCGTCACGGTCACGGGGCTCCTGCCGAAGTAGGCGTCAGTTATCCAGCTGCCCTCGGGGGCGTACATCAGGCAGAGATAATCGCCGCTCATCGCCGCTCGGGTGTTTGTTACGGTAAAGTAATCATAACTACCGCTTGTACTGAACTCGGGGCTGGTCGCGGAGTTGTAGACCTCTGTGCCCGTGTAGCTGCCGTTCGAGCCTGTGACCTTATAAATGCTCGACTGACTGCAATTCGAGAGATAGGCGTGTACGTTGAATTTGAGTGTCTCGCCCTCCTTCAGGCTCCTCGGCGAGGCCGAGAAGGTGGAGTACATACCGTAGTAATCGTCAAGCTCGGTATAGGTTATCTTCAGGCTTTTCAGCACATTGTTCTTGTCGGTGATGTCGGATGGCAGCTGCGAGGCGGCGGCCGAGTTCGTGAAGCACTTGTTCGTCATGTCGAGCTTCCAGCTTCCCGAGGCCTGAATGGTCACGGTGCGGCCTGTCTCCGTGGTCACAGTGACCTTCTTGGGCAGGACGGCAGCCAGCTTTTTCAGGTTGTCCTCGGTGGCGAGGGAGGGGTACATACCGATATTTGTAAAACGCAGCCCTGCGCTCTTGACATAAGAGGGCGCGTAGTCGTTGACCTTGAAGAAATCGACCTCGTAGCGGATCTCGGCGGTCTTGCCTGTGGCCTTGTCCGTCAGGCCCGTGACAGAGACCTTGTAGTTCGAGTCGTACTGTCTTGTCGAGGTGTTGTAATCCGAGGGCTGTGCAAAGCGGACGTAGGACGAGCTTGCCGAGAGCTTGCCGTTTGCGGTCGTACACTCATAGCTCTCGCCGCTTTTCAGGTTCGTGACTGTCACGACAACAGCCGAGGTGTCGGAGACGGTGATCTTGTTTGTGTCAAAGTCAAGGTTCCAGCCGCTGACCGATGCCGAGAGCAGCTCTGCGGGCATATATCCCGGGCAGGGGAAGGCGTAGGCGGTGTCGGTCATCGTGCGCGAGCTTGAAGATGTCTCGTCCCTGCCGACGGCGGTGCTGCCGCAGTAGCCGAAGCTGATCGTCGAATATCTCGGGTTGATGAGTGCATAGCGGTGCCCGAAGGTGCTGAAGCTGCCCGAGGACAGCGAGTAGCCTTCGTTCATCCAGCCCGTGATGGCGCCCATCGGCGTGTAGCCCCACGCAAGGATATTGTGCGTGCAGCTGAAGCCCTTCTCCCAGAGCTCGTCGCTCATATCCGCGGGCTTGCTGTCGTTGCTGATATAGTGATTGAATTCAAACGTTCTGTCAAGGCACTCGTACTGCAGCTTCTCGACGCCGCCGAGGTGGCTCGTGAGCTTCGGGACTCCCACAAGATAGCGGTAGAAGTCGGTCATGCTCTCCATTACCTCGAGGGTGTCGGCGGTGAGGACGCCCTGGTCGTAGGGCGCCTTTGTCGAGGCGGGGCGCGAGTAATATGTCGAGCTGTCGCCGTTGACGTAGGTGCTGCCCGCGTATCTTGCGTTAGAATACTCGGTGGCGATATCCTTCATGGTCCTCTTGAACTGCGAAAGGGTGTTCAGGTCATACACGACCTGTGCTGTCGAAGCGGCAGCCTCGGCGGTCAGGGCGACCTGAGCCGTTTCGGGCAGAGCAGGAGCGCAGGCCAGCATACAGGCGCAGGCTGTCAGTGCTGCTAATAGCTTTGGCATTCTCATTGTTCTTCCTCCTGTAGAGATTATATGATCGGTGTTGTTTGTGCATATTATACTATTATAATTATACCACGGTGCATGATTTAAGTCAATTATACAACTCACCAAAGCTGGGTTGTGAAAACTGTATCCATCTCACAAAAAAATTTGAAAGGCTATAGGCATAATACACAAAGTTGAAAAAATCTTGAAAAAGCCCTTGACAAAGGGGGACAAAAAGAGTATAATAATTTATGTTGCAAACGCAATAATGGGAGCTTAGCTCAGCTGGGAGAGCATCTGCCTTACAAGCAGAGGGTCATAGGTTCGAGCCCTATAGTTCCCACCAATATGCAGACTTATGTTGAAGGCTGTGTCCTTCAACATTTTGTTCTGCGAAGTTCGGCCGGGTAGTTCAGCTGGTTAGAACGCCAGCCTGTCACGCTGGAGGTCGTGGGTTCGAGCCCCATTCCGGTCGCCAAAACGCTTCTGTAGCTCAGTCGGTAGAGCAGGGGACTGAAAATCCCCGTGTCGATGGTTCGATTCCGTCCGGAAGCACCAATAATGCGGATTTAGCTCATCTGGTAGAGCGCCACCTTGCCAAGGTGGAGGTAGCGAGTTCGAGCCTCGTAATCCGCTCCAAACAAAAGCCCCTGCGCTGATGCAGGGGCTTTTTATGTGTGATATGCCTCTCCCGAACGGCAAAAGCACAGCTGGGAACAGGGGCTCCGCCAAGGACGGTTTTTGCCGTTTCGGTGGAGCCCCTGTTGTTTTATCGTGCAGCGGTTGATCGCGGCTTGACGCCGCTTGCGATCAGTGCTCAGTCCGAGAAATCTCTGTCGAGGTTCGGGAAGAAGCTGTATTCCGGGAAGTCCTTTTCGAGCTGGGCTTTCAGGCGTTCAACTGCGCCCTTCGGGTCCTTCTCGTCATAGCTGTAGATCACGTCGAAGGTCACGGCGCTCTTTTCCCTGTCAACGTAAAAGCCGTGCATCTCGATTATCATGTCGTCAGATTTTACAAGCTCCGTCAGGCGCTGGCGCATACGCGAGCTCAGCTCGTCGGAGGTGTTTGTGGCGTAGATGCCTATGGTCAGATATACCGAAAAATCCCTATAGACCTCAGCGGTTATGCAGCGGCTCAGCTCGTCGATCTCGGCGGCGGTCAGTGTGTCATCGACCTCGATATGCACCGAGCCCAGAGTCTCCGAGGGGCCGTAGCTGTGCAGTATCAGGTCGTGGCTGCCGTGTACCTGCGGAAAAGAATTGATCTTGTTTTTGATGCCTGTAGAAAGCTCCTTGTCTGTTCTCACGCCGATGATATTGTCCAGCGTTTCGGTTATGATCTCGATACCGGCCCTGATGATGAACAGCGAGATCACAGCGCCCAGCCAGCCCTCGATATTCAGCCCGACGGTCATCATTATCACGGCGGACACCAGCGTAGCGGTGGAGATGACGGCGTCGAACGAGGCGTCCTTGCCCGAGGCTGAGAGCGAGCCTGAATCAAGCTTTTTGCCCATAGCCGAGAAGTAGCGCCCAAGGAAGAACTTGACCAGCACACCTGCTGCGATTATTATAACGGAGACCACGGTAAATTCGGGCGCCGACGGCTTCATGATCTTTCCTGCGGCCTCACGCAGGGACGTAACGCCTGCGATAAGCACGATCAGCGCAATCACCAGCGAGGTGATATACTCTATCCTTCCGTGGCCGTAAGGGTGTTCTCTGTCGGGGCCTCTGCCTGCCAGCTTTGTTCCGACGATAGTTATAACGGAAGACAGAACGTCGCTCAGGTTGTTGACGGCATCGAGGATAATAGAGATCGACCCTGCGGCGAAGCCGACGATGGCCTTAAAGATCACCAGCAGCGCATTGACCGCGATCCCCCGATAGCTGACTTTTACTATTTCTTTTGTTCTGTCCATATGGACACCCCCTGTTTTTCAATGCACGATCTGTAGTTGACAGCTGACAGTCGGATCCCCTGCGTATCTCACAGTTGTGAGGCGGCTTGCAGCTGCTCAGGCGAACTGCGCACCTGCGCCCGGATCAGCGCTTCTACCTGTTCTCTCTTTTCGTAGAGCACGCAGCCGCCCTCGTGGTCGTCAAGCAGCAGGCCGCCTGCGTTGATCGCCGTGAAAAGCTCGCTTTTCAGGGCGCCTGTAAGCTTTACGTCCCTCACGTTGATGTCGGAGAACGGCGAGAACGGGCAGGGCTCGGCGCCTCCCGAGGGGTTGATGTGGAAAAATCCGCGGCCTGCTGCCAGGCAGCCGCCCGAGCTCTTCTCGTCCCCTGGGAAGGATATGTAGAGCATATCGCTGCGCTTTCTAAGGCTGTCGATGGCTGCGGCGAGCTGCTCGCGGTCGCTGTCGTCGGGGGCGAGGCCGCTGCTGCCGTCCGTGGGGACGTACTCGACGTAGATCACGGCCTTGCAGCCCTTTTCGGCAAGGCTGTCGGTGAAGCTGCCCGCCGTGACCTCCTTCAGGTTTTCCTTTGTAACGGTAACGGAGGCGCCGAAGATCAGACCCTTGGCTTTCAGGCGTTCCATGTTCTGCGTCAGCCTGTCATAGACGCCGCTGCCTCTTCGGGTGTCGGTCGTTTCGCGGCCGCCCTCGATGCTCATGATCGGCACAAGGTTGCGGCAGCGGTCAAGCAGGGCGAAATACTTCTCGTCAAGGAACGTGCCGTTCGTGAAGATCGGGAAGAGAATGTTTTTCTGCTCTCCTGCCGTCATGATGACGTCGCGCCGCAGGCAGGGCTCTCCGCCCGCCAGCAGGACAAAGCTGATACCCATTTCCTCGGCCTGCGAAAAGATGTCCGCCCATTCCGCAGCTGTGAGCTGCTTTGAGGCGTGGTCGTCATCGTCATTGCAGAGGCTGTTTGCGCGGGCATAGCAGCCTGCGCAGTGCAGGTTGCAGCTCGAGGTTATGCTTGCGATCAGGAACGGCGGGACGTGCAGCCCGTCGGCTTCGCTGTCGCGCCTGCGCTTCGAGGCCTTTTTAGATGCAGCGGCAAAGCCCAGCATAAATGCGCTCTCGCGCGGGTTGGAGAACGTAGCTTTGATCGCGTCCGCGACGATGCGCTCGACGCCGTGGGTCAGGTAGTCCTGCAAGTCAAACATAGCGGCCTCCTTGGTTAGCAATAGTCAACAATTTTCTGTATACAAATCATGTGTACCCCAAAGGCGGGATACACATGACAATGCACGGTGTATAAATACACAATGAACGGTTATGGTGTGCGATCTGCGCACGTTTTTGCGATCCGTCCGCTGCGGCTTGGTGTGAACGGCAGCTCGTCTCAGAGCTCGGTGATAAGCTCTAAGCTGTGCTCCTCGTTCAGCGTCCGGCACATCTCGACGAACTTGTCGAGCGGCACATTTTGCAGCTGCTTGGCTGTTCCGCGGATATTGAGGGAAACGGTGTTCTCCTCGGCCTCGCGGTCGCCGATAACGACGGTATAGGGCGTCTTGTAGGTCTTGAAGTACTTGATCTTTTCCTTCATGTTCTTGTCGGCGTAGTCGGCCTCGACGCGGACGCGGTTCTTCACCAGCAGGTCGGCGACCTTTTTGGCGTAGTCGTTGTGCTCGGGGCGGATAGGCACCAGACCTACCTGATAAGGCGACATCCAGAACGGGAATGCGCCCTTGAAGTTCTCGGTGATGATGCCGATAAATCTCTCGAACGAGCCGAAGATAGCTCTGTGGATCATTACGGGCTGCTTCTCCGTGCCGTCGGAGGCAGTGTACTTCATGCCGAAGTTCAGGGGCAGCTGGAAGTCAAGCTGGATAGTGCCCATCTGCCACTCTCTGCCGAGGGCGTCCTTCATTTTCAGGTCGATCTTCGGGCCGTAGAAGGCGCCGTCGCCCTCGTTGAGCTCGTAGCCGTCCTTGCCGTACACGTTCTCGAGGATATTTTTAAGGTCGCTTTCGGCCTTGTTCCATACCTCGATATCGCCCATGTAGTCGTCGGGCCTTGTGGACAGCTCTGCGGCATAGGTCAGGCCGAAGGTGTCGTAAAGCTCGGTCGCGATGCTCATGATATCCATGATCTCGTCAGCGATCTGCTCCTCGGTCACAAGGATATGCGCGTCGTCCTGCCTGAAAAGCTGAACTCTGAACAGGCCGTTGAGCTCGCCCGACTTCTCCTTGCGGTGAATGGTGTCCACCTGATTTATCCTGATCGGCAGCTCCTTGTAGGAACGCAGCTTGTTCATATATACCTTGATGGCGTTGGGGCAGTTCATGGGCTTGAGAGCGTAGGTATCGGGGTCGTCGTCGTTCTCGCCGGGGATTATGAACATACCGTCCTGATAATGAGCCCAGTGACCCGAGGTCACCCACAGCTCCTTCTTGGAGAGAACGGGTCCCGAGATCTCGGTGTAGCCGTGGCGCTCGTGTACCTCTCTCCAGTAGGAGAGAAGTGCGTTGAACAGCTTCCAGCCGCGGGGCAGCCAGTAGGGCATACCGGGGGCTGTGTGGTCGAACATGAACAGGTCGAGGTCGCGGCCGAGCTTCTTGTGGTCGCGCTCCATAGCCTCCTTGATAAGGGTCTTGTGGGCTTTCAGCTCGTTCTTGTCCTTGAAGGCATAGGCATAAAGCCTTGTAAGGCTCTCCTGCTTTTCGTCGCCCTTCCAGTAGGCGCCCGAAACGGCTCTCAGCTCAAAGGCCGCAGAGAGCAGCTCGCGCGAGTTGTCAACGTGAGGTCCGCGGCAGAGGTCGATGAAGTCGTCGCCCGTGGTGTAGGTCGTGATGACTGCGTCGTCGGGAAGCTCGCTGATTATGCGCTTCTTGAAGATCTGATCCTTGAAGATCTCGAGGCCTTCGGCCTTGCTGATCTCTTTTCTTGTCCAGGCTTCGCCGCGCTTCATTATCTCGCGCATCTTCTGTTCGATCTTTGCAAAGTCATCGGTAGAGATCTTAACATTCTCGGGCAGCAAGAAATCGTAATAGAAGCCGTCGGCGATCTGAGGGCCGATAGCATACTGCACCTCCTTGCCGTAGAGCTCGATCACGGCCTTTGCCATAATGTGTGCCAGCGAGTGGCGGTAAACCTCTGCAAAAAATTCTTTGTCCATGTTTTTTCTCCGATCTATAAATAGTTTTGTGATCTATCTTACTGCTCAATGCTTCCGAGCAGCTTGTAAAGCAGCTTGTAGAGCGCTGCGGCCTCCTCGGGCTCGAGGCGTATGCAGCAGGCCATTTGTGTGGGGACTTCAACAGCCTTATCCCGAAGCGCTTCGCCCTTTTCGGTGATCTCGGCGATCAGCACGCGCTCGTCCTCGCGGCTGCGGCTGCGGGTGATGTACTCCTTCTGCTCAAGGTGCTTGAGCACGGGCGTCAGAGTTCCGCTGTCAAGGTACAGCTTTGCGCCAAGCTCCTTGACGCTTATGCTTTTCTGCTCCCAGAACACCATCATTGCGAGATACTGGGTGTAGGTGAGTTCAAGCTTTTCGAGGAACGGCCTGTAGCGCTTTATCACTTCCTTTGAGGCAGCATAAAGCGGGAAGCACAGCTGGTTCTCGATCTTCAGGCAGTCATAAACGGTGCCGTCAAAATCCTCGTTTTCCATAGTCCCCTCCGCAAAACAAATTGTGTACAATTTAATTATACTCAACTATAGCCTTGTTGTCAATGGGGGTTTATGAATTTTTTGTAAAAACAGGCGCTCAGCCGATGGCCTTTCTGATCCTCTCGAGTGTCTTTTCTCTTCCGATGATCGCAGCAAGGTCTGTGCCGCCGCCGGGGGTCGAGCGCTGTCCCGAAAGGGCGATGCCGAGAGGATAGAGCAGCCAGCCGTTCTTTACCTCAAGCTTCTGTGCGGCTGCGAGGCAGGCCTCGTAGATGGCGTCCTTAGTCCAGTCGGTGATGGCTGCGAGCGCGGGTTCGAGGGTCTTGAGCGCTGTCAGGGCGGTGTCGGCGTCGGTCTTGAACTTTTTGTTCTTGTAGAGCTCGGGGTCGATGGTCTCGGGCATATTGTCGATGAAGGCCACGCGCTCTGGAATGTCGCTGAGTATCTCGCACCTTGGCTTAAGGTTGCGGCAGAGCAGCTCCATGTCGATCTCGCTCTTTACTGTCTGTCTTATCCAGGGCTCGGCGAGCTTGGTGAATTCCTCGTCGGACATACGGCTGATGTGTGCGGCGTTGATCGCGCGCAGCTTAACGATGTCAAAGATCGCGGGCGACTTGTTGATCCTTGAGGGATCCCATATTTTTATCATATCCTCGAGGGAGAATATCTCCTCCTCGCCCTTGGGGCTCCAGCCGAGCAGCAGCAGGTAGTTGAGCACGGCCTCGCTGAGGTAGCCCTGTGCGACAAGGTCCTGATAGCTGGCGTCGCCGTTGCGCTTCGAGAGCTTGTTGTGCTCGTCCTTCATTACGGGCGGACAGTGGATGTACACAGGCACGTCCCAGCCAAAGGCCTGATACAGCAGCTGATACTTGGGCGTGCTTGAAAGATACTCCGAGCCGCGGATAACGTGTGAAATTGCCATCAGGTGGTCGTCCACAACGTTTGCAAAGTTATATGTGGGCATACCGTCGGTCTTGATAAGTATCTGGTCTTCAAGCTCGGCGTTCTGCACCTCGATATGTCCGTAGATGATGTCGTCGAAGGCTGTGACGCCCTCGGTGGGCATTTTCTGGCGGATAACGTAGGGGTCGCCTGCGTCGAGGTGAGCCTGTATCTCCTCGCAGGACAGGCAGCGGCAGCGCCTGTCGTAATGGCCGACAGCCTCGCCCGAGGCCTTCTGCTGCTCGTGCAGCTCTGCGAGGCGCTCCTCGGTACAGAAGCAGCGGTAGGCCATTCCCTTTTCTACGAGCTGCTCGGCGTAGTCCTTGAACATACCCATTCTTTCGCTCTGGACGTATGGGCCGTACTCTCCACCGACATCGGGGCCCTCGTCCCAGGTCATGCCGTTTTCCTTGAGGGTGTTATAGATGATATCCACGGCGCCCTCGACGTAGCGCTCGCGGTCGGTATCCTCTATCCTGAGAATGAATTGTCCGCCGTCATGCCTTGCGGTAAGGTAGGCATAAAGAGCGGTACGGAGGTTCCCGACGTGCATATAGCCTGTCGGGCTGGGTGCAAATCGTGTTCTGGTCATAGTATCTTTCCTTTCAGATGAAATTATAGCACAGATCGAATGGATAAATGTAAAGGCGTTTCCCTCTGCCGCGGCTTGCTTATCCGCGCCGTTTCGCGAGGGAGCCCCGGTATACTCAGCTGTTGTGAACGAGCCTGCGAGCCGATGCGCCCTCAGAGCTTCATTGTCAGTGATATCCTGTTCTTCTTCAGGTCTACGCTGAGTACGCGGACCTTTACTACCTGCCCGACCTTTACTACGTCAAGCGGGTGCTTTACAAACTTGTTGCTGAGCTGGGAGATGTGTACAAGGCCGTCCTCGTGTACGCCGATGTCTACAAAGGCGCCGAAGTCGATGACGTTGCGGACGGTGCCCATAAGCTCCATGCCCTCTTTCAGGTCCTTGAGCTCCATCACGTCGCCGCTGCGCATAAGGGGCGGCGGCAGCTCGTCTCTCGGGTCGCGGCCGGGCTTCGAGAGCTCCGAGATCATGTCCTTGAGGGTCGGGACGCCTGTGCCGAGCTCCTCGGCAAGCTTCTGCATACCGATATCCCTGCACCTGTCGGAGAGGTCTGCGAGGCCGCCGATGTCGGCAAGGGTGTAGCCGCATTTTTTGAGCAGCTCCGCGGCGGCCTTGTAGGACTCGGGGTGGACAGCTGTGTTGTCAAGCGGGTCGCTGCCCTCGCGGACGCGCAGAAAGCCTGCGCACTGCTCGAAGGCCTTGGCTCCGAGCTTGGGCACTTTCAAAAGCTGGCGGCGGTTCGAGAAGGCGCCGTTCTCCTCGCGGTAGGCGACGATGTTCTTGGCGACGCCCGAATTGATGCCCGCGATGTAGGAGAGCAGGGAGTAGGAGGCGGTGTTTAGGTCAACGCCGACGCTGTTCACGCAGTCCTCTACGACGCCCGAGAGCGCCTCGTCCATGCGCTTTGGCGGCATATCGTGCTGGTACTGGCCGACTCCGATAGCCTTGGGGTCGATCTTTACAAGCTCTGCCAGCGGATCCTGCAATCTTCTGGCGATAGAGACTGCCGAGCGGAGCGAAACATCGTAATCGGGGAACTCCTCGGCGGCAAGCTTCGAGGCCGAATAGACCGACGCTCCTGCCTCCGAGACGACCATATAGCTGACCTTTCTCGGCAGCTCGCGGACAATCTCCGCCACAAGCTGCTCGCTTTCGCGCGAGGCTGTTCCGTTGCCGATCGCGATGGTGTTGACGGCGTTCTTGTTTATCATTCTGATAAGCCCCTGCTTGGCCTTTGCGGCCTGGGCGGGAGTATTTATGTAGACGATGCCCGTGTCCAGCACCTTGCCTGTTTCGTCGGTGACGGCAAGCTTGCAGCCGTGGGCGTATCCGGGGTCGAGGCCGAGGGTTATGGTGCCTTTTACGGGAGGCTGCATCAGCAGCTGGCGCAGGTTCTCCTTAAAGACCTTGATAGCGCCCTCCTGCGCCTTTTCTGAGAGCTCGGAGCGTATCTCGCGCTCGATCGACGGATAGATCAGGCGCTTGTAGCTGTCCGTGCAGGCCTCGCTTATCAGCTCTGCGCAGGGGGACTTGCCTTTAAGGTACTTGCGGATACAGAAGGCCTCGCCGGCGCCATCGGGAACGCTGACCGTGACCTTGAGCTTTTCCTCGCGCTCGCCGCGGTCAATGGCGAGGATACGGTGTCCTGCTATTTTTGCGACGCCCTCTGAGAAATCGTAGTAATTATCGTAGACGCTGCTCTCGGCGTCCTTGGCGGCGGCTTTTGAGGAGAGCACGCCGCTCCTGCTGAAGTAGGCGCGGAGCTCTTTTCTGAGGTCTGCGTCATCGGAGACCTGTTCGGCGATTATATCGAGGGCGCCCTGAACGGCTTCCTCTGCTGTGGCAACGCCCTTTTCCTCGCTGATAAATTCTTCGGCGGCGGCTGTGGGGTCGGTGTTCTTGTCCTGCGCGAGTATCAGTTCCGCGAGGGGCTCGAGGCCTTTTTCCTTTGCGACGGAAGCGCGGGTGCGGCGCTTCTGCTTGAACGGCCTGTATATATCCTCGACCTCGACGAGGACTGTCGCCTTGTCGATGGCCTCGGCAAGCTCGGGGGTCATCTTGCCCTGCTCGATGATGGCGGCTGTGACCTCGGCCTTGCGCTTTTCAAGGTTTCTCAGGTAGTTGAGCCTGTCGAAGATAAGGCGGAGCGTCTGGTCGTCGAGCGAGCCTGTGACCTCCTTGCGGTAACGGGCGATGAAAGGTATGGTCTTATCATCGTCGATGAGGGCGACGGTGTTGTCTATCTGCTCCCTCCTGAGCCCGAACTCCTCGGCAAGCATTTTGTTTATATCCATAAATGTTCCTCCTTTTTAAGTTCCACGGCGTTTTTCGGCCGGCGGCTGTCCGGGCACTGTCACAGATTTCTCTCAAGTCGTATGTACACCTTGTCGTCCTTGGGGAGGCGCTCGACGAGGCGGACTTCTACGTTCTTCGGGTAGGCCTTTTTAGTGTACTGCTCCTCGGTGAGTACCTTGTATTCGATCTTGCGGGCGGTGAATTTGAGCGCGTAGAACTGCTCCTCCTCGGGGTAGCTCTCGAAGGCGGTGATTATGCGGCTGCGCAGGCGCATATAGTCCTGTACGCGGCGGCCCTCGTGGTTCTGCTTTAGCTCGTCGATCAGGCGGCGCTCCTCCTCGGAGAAGGGATATTTCCTTCGGATGAGCAGCTGCCGCTCCTCGGAGGCGCGGCGCTCGGCCTCTATCTTTTCTTCGCGCAGGCGCTTCATTTCGTTGAAGCCCTCGCAGCTGTTGAAGTCTGTCGTGAATACCGCCTTGCAGACGGTGTAGAGCGCCATTGCATCGTTGAGGGCGTTGTGGAAGGTGCCCTGCTCGGGAACATAGCCGAAGGCCGACGCGAGCTCCTTGATGTTTACCGCCTGCGGAAGACCCATCTTGCGGGTCAGGTCGGCCTGGATGTCGCTGACCATATCGCAGAGCCGACGGACGTTGTCGCTGCCCCGGTGGAGGCGCTGGTGTTGGTGAATGTCCGCCTCGAGCCCGGGGATATCGAAGTTGCCCCAGACACAGATATGCTCGATGTCAAAGCTGTCCAGCAGGCGAAGAGCCTCGGCCATTACGGCATCGCTGTCCGGAGAGCGGTAGATCTCGTCCTGATCCAGCTTTGTCAGGGTG
Source organism: uncultured Clostridia bacterium (assembly GCA_946533615.1). GTDB lineage: Bacteria > Bacillota > Clostridia > Oscillospirales > Ruminococcaceae > FB2012. The sequence goes on along the minus strand of CAMNBY010000271.1, from coordinate 15,540 downwards.
ATGCACTGTTTTGTGAGCTTGGGATACCTGTTGGGGCAGGCTGTGCGGTAAAAGGTCCCGAGCAGCTCGAAGTGTTCGTCGCAGACCACAAAGCCAACCGAGAGCACCTCGCTTTTGTTTCTCGTTATCTGATAACCGCAGGTGAATTCAAAATCCGCAAAGCAGTAGTTCATTCTGATTTTCCTTTCATTCGGAGCTTGGGGGCTCACGCTCATCCGGCGAGAGCCGAAGCCGCCATCGTTATCACAGGCAGCATCAGGCCGCTGAGCAGTGTGGTGACGGCGAAAAATTCCGCGCAGCGCTGGGGCTTGCGGTCAAACATGATCGCGAACATAGTGCCTGTTGTTGCTGCGGGGCAGGCGCAGGCGATGCTTACAACGGTGATGACCAGCGGCGGCGCAGGCAGCAGGCTGATGATGCGGCAGCAGATCAGTGGGATCACCAGCAGCTTCAGGGCGCAGACGAGGTATATCCCCGAGTTTTTGAATGCCTTGATGAAATTAGTCTGAGCCGCAGAGGCGCCTGCGATGAGCATTGCCAGCGGCGTGTTCATATCTGATATGTATTTAAGGCTTGCCAGCGGAACGGCAGGCAGGTGCAGCCTTGTCAGGTAGCAGATAAGCCCCAAAAAGACGGCGATGACCGAGGGCGACCGCAGAGCCTTCAGCAGCGATGAAAAGTCACGCTCGCCCTTCATCTGCATCAGCCCGTGGGTCCAGACCAGCAGGTTAAAGAGGGTCACATAGGCGGTCAGGTAGAGCACGCCCTCGCTGCCGAAGAGGCCGTTTATCAGGGGAATGCCGATGAAGCCGCAGTTTGAATAGACCGACGAGAACCGTTCGAGGGCGGCGTCCTCGCGTTTTTTGCGGACAGCCAGCGTTGAGATCGCGATGGCGAGCGCGAAGCTTATCGCCGAGAGCACAAACGACCACAGCAGCCCTTTCATCAGCTTGCTGCTGTACTCGGTCTGATAGGACATAAAGATCAGCAGCGGATTTATCAGGTGCAGCTCGACCGCCGAGAGCTGCTTTGTGCCTTCCTTGGTTATCAGACCTTTGAAGTAGCAGCCTGCGCCGATGAGCAGGATAATGAACATAATAACTATCTGCCGCCCTATGAGCAGCCCCGCATCCAGTGCGCCGATGTTTCCCATGGTGTTCCTTCCGCTCCAATGTACAATGTGAATTATGAATTATGCATTGTTTTGTGAATTGACAACGCTTTCCGCAATTCGCTCAAGGTCGGCGAGGGTGCAAAGGCTGCCGCTCTCGCCGCGTATCTTTGCGGCTCCCGGGAGACCCTTGACGTACCACGCAACGTTGTGGCGCATCTCCTTCATCGCCTGCGTCTCGCCCTTGAAGCTTGCGGCAAGCCTGCCGTGCTCCAGCATGATCTGCATTCTTTCTTCAAGAGTCGGCGGTGCCGGCAGCTCGCCTGTTTCAAGATAACGGGCGGCCTCGCGGAATATCCACGGTCTGCCGTAGCTTCCGCGTCCGATCATCACAAGATCGCAGCCTGTCTGCTCGTACATCGCCTTGCAGTCCTCGGCGGAGTTTATGTCGCCGTTGCCGATGACGGGGCAGCTCACGGCCTGCTTGACACGGCGGATCACCTCGCGGTCGGCCTTGCCCGAATAATACTGGCTGCGTGTCCGCCCGTGGACGGCGATAGCCGCAGCGCCTGCCTGTTCGAGCCGCTTTGCAAGCTCGGGAGCATTGATGCTTTCGGCGTCCCACCCTGCGCGTATCTTCACGGTGACGGGACAGGGCGCGTGCTTAACGGCTGCTTCTGTCACAAGGAAGGCGGTCTCGGGTGTCTTCATCAGGGCGGAGCCGCTGCCGGTCTGGACGACCTTCGGCACGGGACAGCCCATGTTTATGTCAATGATGTCCGGCTCGTACTTCGCCAGCATATCGACTGCCCGAGCCATATACTCGGGCTCGCTGCCGAAGAGCTGAAGTGCCATCGGGCGCTCCTCCTCAAAGATGCGGCAGAGCTCGGCGGTCTTCTTGTCGCCGTAGACCAGTCCCTTGGCAGAGATCATCTCGCTGACCAGATACGATGCCCCGAAGCGCTTGCACATCAGCCTGTAGGCTCTGTCGGCAACAGAGGCCATCGGCGCCAGAGCGGCGGTGCGTTCTATCCTCACGCCGCCAATGCTTATCATGTCAGCCATATAAAGTTAGTGTCCTCGTTGAGGAAATCCATGTTGTAGAGCAGGATCACCCTATCGACCTTCTTTTCCTCACAGAGCTCCGCCACGGTCTGCATCTGCATACGGTAGTAGCGCAGGTCGATCATCGTGATCTCGCTGTACTGGTCGATCAGGAACTGCATTGCGGCGTTGGCGTAGCTGTCCTTGACGATCAGCACCTTCTCGCCCTGATTGTCCGAGGTTATGTCCACGCGGGTGAAGTTGCCCCCGAGGAAGCCGGCGTACTTGTCTTTTTTCTCAAAGAACGAGCGGTCGATGATGCTGTCGGCCGTTCTGCCCTCGGGCAGCCAGGTGACGGAATATCTGCCCTCGGGGTTTGTGTAGAGCCAAAGGGGGTCGGGCTCGGTAGCGGCTGAGGGCGCCTTTGAATAGAGCGTGCCGTAGAAATCGGGTATGCTCTCGCTCTGATAATCGGGCAGGATATTCTGCTGTCCCGAAGCGGCGAGGTAGCTGTTCACGGCGTTCCACGCTCCGAGAGATGTCCAGTGGTGGTCGGTGCGGTAGTATGCGGTCTCGCTGCCCATCAGCCCTGCGGCCTCTGTGTTCATTGGGTAGAAGTTCACCCTGTCCGAAAGCTTTTTGGCGACAAGCTTAAAGCTCTCGTTCTGGTCGTCACAGACGGCGGAGGCAGGCAGCTTGTTCGCGAGGGCGCATTGGGCGTTGGGGACGAGGATAAAGTCCACGGGTATGTCCAGGCTCTCGGCGAACTCGTTTATATAGCTCACGTTCTCTTCTATCTGTGCGGAGTTTTCGGTGTACTGCTGCAAAAAGCGCAGGCTGCCGTCGCTGTCGCGGGTAAGGTAGACGCCGTTCTGGAAGCTTTTGCCCAGCAGGCGGTCAAAGTCGGTCTTGATCGACACGAATGGATCCTTGAAGAAGACCTGATCCGAGAGGTAGGTCTCGAGCTTTTCGGTGAACTCGCCGTTCTTTACGCTCTCGAAGGTCAGCTCGGGGCGCTGTGCGAGGGTGCGGTTCTCCATTTCGGAGAAATCCCTGTCCTTGGAGATCAGCGTAGCGGCGCCGATGCCGAAGACAAAGATCAGGAAAACTCCTGCGGTTATGAGGTCGCCGATGCGGCTCTTGTTCTCTTTGGCTTTTTCCGCTTTCAATCAGCGCACCTCCCTTAAAATCTGAAATACAGGAACGGGTTGAAGGAATTGCTCGCCAGATATGCTGCCGAGATCACAAGCAGGGCGCCCACACATATCGGCTCTGCCACGCAGCTGTAAACTGCGGGGGCTTTTTCCGTAAGCTTCTGTCCGAAGTATCTGAACAGCGGCGTCGAGGCGATGACGAGCACCGCGAAGAGCCAGATGTTCTGCATCAGCCACTGGCGGTCGTAGGTGCCGTTCCAGAGCGGCAGTCCGCCGAGGCCGAACATATTCTTGAAGTTCTGTGTCAGGGCGGAGGTGTCCTCGAAGGCGAAGATCCCCCAGCCTATCACTATAAGCAGCAGGGCGTAGATATGGCGTATCAGCGCAGGCAGCTTTTTCAGAGCCTTCAGCAGGAAGAGCTTTTCGCAGAGAAGTATCACGCCGAAGTAGACGCCCCAGAGCATGAAGTTCCAGTTCGCTCCGTGCCAGAAGCCTGTGAGGAACCAGACGATCATTATGTTCACGCACTGTCTTACCTTGCCGCGGCGGTTGCCGCCGAGGGGGATATAGACGTAATCGCGGAACCAGGACGAGAGCGAGATGTGCCAGCGGCGCCAGAACTCGGTGATGGTATCGGAGATGTAGGGGTAGTTGAAGTTTTCGAGGAAGTCGAAGCCGAACATCTTTCCGAGGCCGATGGCCATGTCCGAATAGCCGGAGAAGTCAAAGTAGATCTGGAAGGTGTAGGCGATGATGCCCATCCAGCTTGCGGCAACGCTCTGCTGTGACTGCGGCGCCGAGCTTATGGCTGTGAACAGAGCGCCGATGTTGTTGGCGAGTATCACTTTTTTTCCAAGGCCGACCGCAAAGCGCTTTACGCCGCGCGAGAACTGGGAAAGGCTCTCCTTCCGCGAGCTGAGCTGCTCCTCGATCGTCTGGTAGCGGACGATAGGCCCTGCTATCAGCTGGGGGAACAGGGTAACGTAGGTGGCCAGGTTCAGGAAGTTCTTCTGGGGCTTAACTTCGCCCCTGTACACGTCGATGACGTAGGAGAGTGTCTGGAAGCTGTAGAAGGATATGCCTATCGGCAGAGTCAGCCCGAGGGGCTTGAGGTCAAGGTGCATGAAGCTGTTGGCGTTGTTTATGAAAAAGTCCGTGTACTTAAAAAACAGCAAAAGCCCCATGTTCCAGACGACCGCAAGGATCATCGAAACAAGAGGCAGCTTGGACTTGAAGCGCTCTTTGTCGCACAGTATGCCCGTGATATATGCCACGACTATCGACGCCAGCATCAGAAAAACATATACCGGCTCGCCCCAGGCGTAAAATACAAGGCTGAATACCAGCAGCACCGCGTTTTTAAGGAACCTCGGCACAATGTAGTAACAGCCCAGCACCAGCGCTAAAAAGAAAAACAAAAAGGTTATACTACTAAAAAGCATCTAAAGCTCTCCATCCGTAATGCTCGTGCTCGCGCTCCGAGCTTGCAGTGATAGCCGGGCGGAAGCCTTTCTGAAGAAAGGCTGTCCCCCGGTCTCCGATCATCTCTGTATGCCCGGAGCGTCAGCCGATTATTTCGTTGGCTTTGGCGTTGTCGTCAGAGAGGCACATGAAGACATACTTGCCCTTCTGTACAAGAACGGGGCTGCCGAGCTTGTCGAGCTCCTCGGGGTTGTAGTTCTCAAAGCTCTTCTTCTGGTTTTCGATGCGGGTCTCGAGGCAGGTCTTTATCTCGCCGGCTGCGGCTTCGTCCTTGGCCTCGAAGCAGGCGATCTCCTCGGCGGTAGCGCCGCCTGCGCCGACATACACCTTGCTTGCGGTATAGAGCTCGGGCTTGATCTTGTAGATCTTCTCATACATAGCCGCGTCAAGCTCGTTGAGGCCGTCCTTGTAGGTGATCTCGTTCTTGAGCTTGTCAGCGATCGCGGCAACATCGTAGCTTACGTTCTCGTCTGTCTGTGCGGCCGAGGTGCTCTTATCGGACTTTGCAGCAGCCGAGCTGTCGCTGTCTCCGCAGGAGGCGAGAGCAGTGCAGCAGAGCATCAGGGCAGCCATAAGGGCGCAGAGTTTCTTGTTAAGGTTTCTCATATCATTCAGATCCTTTCTTTGTTTTACATTTTTATCAAGTATGATCGGCGAGGTATTTCAGCCAGATCATGCAGTAGTCCTTCATCAGGTGGATACCGTCCGTCGAGGCCTCGAGAGGCAAAGAGCCGTCGGGCTCGCGCAGGGCTGAGTTTACGTCGAGATAGGTGCAGCCTGTGGCCGAGGCAACGTTCTTTACGCGCTCGTTGAGCGAGTCAACGTTCTCGGTCGTGAAGCAGGAGTTGTTGTTCAGCGCATAGGACGAAACGGGGAGTATCGACTGGATATAGATCTTCGCGTCGGGCTGCAGCTTCTTGACCTCGTTTACGAAGTTCGTGTACTTCTCCTCGAAGGCGTCCCAGCTCGGCCAGCCCATCTCGTTGATGCCGAACATGATATAGATCCTGCCGAAATCCTTCTGCTCGAGGGCGTCGAAAACAGAGCCCTTGGTGCCGTCGTCAAGATCTATCTGCAAATTGTACTGAGCGGCGTCGTCGCCTTCCCACCACAGGTTCTCGACGTTAAGGCCGATAGAGGCGTAGAAGGTGGCTTCGGGCTTTCCGCAGTTCATGCCGAGACCCACGGTGCGCGAGTTTCCGATGAAGCAGGCGTCCGCGAAGTCGTCGTCGATCTCGTCGGAGGAGGGGAATTTGCTCTCTTCCTTGCTCTCTTCGGTGTCACCGCCCTCGGCCTCGCTGCTGTCGGCAACGTCGTTCCAGTATTCGTCAGCACCGCTTGCTTCCGAGTCGTCAGTGCTGTCGGCGGGAGCAGCGGCTTCCTCGGCAGAGGAGTCGGAGTCGGGCTTAGCGGAATCGTCGGCGCTGTCTGTGTCCTTTGAGTCGGTGTCGTCGGCGGACTTGTCGTCCTTTTCAGCGGCGCTTGCAGCAGGAGCGGTCTTTACTGCCTCGGAGGAATCGTCGGAGATGGTCTTGAAGGCGCTTTTTGCCGCCCAGAACAGCACAAAGCCGATGATGAACAGACAAACCACGCCAACCGAGCCCTGAATAGCTCTTACGCGCTGGAGCCGAACCGCTTTTGCGGATTTTTTCTTTTTGTTGTTAGCCATATTATTAGTCCTTCCTTACGAACACATTTCGTATTATCGGGAAACTTTACATACATAATGTATTATACCACAATACTATTAAAAAGTAAAGCAATTATTTGTGATAATTTTGCTCTGCGGCAGGCGGCGGTTCAATGCACAATGCACAATAGCAATGCATAATTCACAATTCACAATGCACAATTGGAATTGACAGCTGGCGTGAGGGTCGGCTTTGCGGAAAATAAATGATCCGCCGAAGGCGTCACCGCTCATTATCAACTATCCATTATCAATTATCAATTCAGCCGAACACGAAGCTCGGATTGGACCACCCGCAAACAAGCCTACCTGACGACAAGGACACCGCCTCATTCACAAAGTGAAACCGCCTCCCCTCCGGGGAGGCCTTGCAAAGCTGAGCCAAGCGCTCGATCGAAAGATGGTGGGGGAATTAAAAAACAGCAGAATTCATAAAAATTGGCGGATTTGGGCGGGGCGGATTGTCGTATGCGGGAAAATTTCAAAAAAATTCAATTTATTGTTGCATTTTGCCGTAATTTGTGGTATGATTATTAAAGATAACATCAGGCACCCATATATTGTGCCTGTAATGCTTTATAAAAACAGCATATATACATTATAATATAAGTTCAAGAAAGGAATGTATCAGAATGAACATGAAGAAGTGTCCCTATTGCCACGAAGAGATCTCCGAGGACGCTATACTGTGCAAGTACTGCCACAACCTGCTCACCGACGATGACGAGGTAGAGGCAGCGGACGACTACGAGGAAGAGGACGACGAGCGCACAAGAGTCTTCTCTGCAAAGCAGGCCGTAAGGCAGGCACCCCGTCAGGAGCCCGAGGAATATGACGATGACGAAGAGTACGAGGACGAGGACGACGAGGAAGAGGACGACGAAGAGGAGTATGATGACAGCGCCGCAAAGAGAGCCTTCATCACCGCCGCAGTCGTTACTTTCGGTATCCTGCTGATAATCATTATCGCGATAATCGCCGGCTATAAGATCTTTGGCGGAAAGAAGGACGACAGCAAGAACAACGCCCCCAGCCTGTCAAGCATGGCTCAGATAGAGACCAAGGCAAGCGAGGCAGCCGTTGACAGCGAGAACGCCCAGCCCGCCGATGCTTCCGCAGACGAGCCCGCAGATACCTCCGACGAAGAGGACGAGAGCGTTGAGTCTCCCGAGAGCATGCCCGAGGAGTCCTCGAAAGCTCCTGCCGAGTCCAAGGCAGACGCTTCTTCCGCCGCAGATACAAGCTCGAAGGCCGACGAAAGCTCCGCCGCTGCTGACGACGGCGAGGTCCCCGAGAAGAACGACCAGTATGTTTCCAACATCACCGCAAAGCTGAACGAGATCAATAACTCGGGCGTTAAGAACTACACCTACAGAGCCGCAGATTCCAAGGCTTCCTCGGGCGTAGAGTTCTACTACTTCACCACCAACGATGACGTAAGCTACAGCGTTGCTTACTTCACCGCTACCGACACCTTCAAGATCATGCAGGGCGCAAACGTTGTTTACCAGCCCGGCGCCTGATCGGAAGATCGACAGATAACACACAGCACTCGCTTCGGCGGGTGCTGTTTTTTGTGCGGGAGAATTTGGGACTTGAAAATTCGGGGGAAAAGTGTTATAATGTATGTTACACACCTATGTTTTTGACAGACAGGAGGAACTTATGCAGCTTTTTAAGAAACTTATCGCGGCGGCAGCTGTGCTGGCGGCGGCCGCGACTATAAGCATCACGGGCTGGGCAGTAGACGATCACGAGCTGCCGATCGTACCCGTGGGCGGCGGCTCAGCCTCGGAGAACGAGACCGACCCCACCCCTCTGCCAGTTGATATTTCCGAGCTGAGGGCGACTATACCTTATATCAATTATACCTATACGGGCAGCGAGATCTGCCCCGTGCCGACGCTGAAGGTCGATGGCGTGAAGCTTGTCGCGGGAACGGACTACGACGTAAGCTATTCCAATAACGTCAAGGTAGGCGAGCTTGCCGCCACCGTCACGCTGACGGGCAAGGGCAGCTACACGGGCAAGACCGAGAGACAGTTCACCATCAAGCAGAACGACATCTCGGACAATCGGGCGACTATCCCTTACCTTAACTACACCTATAAGGGCACAGCCATCGAGCCCGAGCCGACCCTCAAGATCAGCGGCAAAAAGCTGGTCAAGGGCACGGATTATACGGTGTCCTACAAGAACAACATAAAATGCGCCCAGCTTACCGCGACCGTCACCCTGACGGGCAAGGGCAACTACAAGGGCACGACCACCCGCCAGTTCAACATCAACCCCAAGGATATTTCCTCGCTCAGGGCGACTATCCCTTATCTGAACTACACCTATAAGGGCAGCGCCATCAAGCCGACGCCGACCCTGAAATACAACGGGAAAAAGCTTGTCAGCGGCACGGATTACACCGTTTCCTACAAGAACAACATAAACTGCGGCCACCTCACCGCGACCGTCACACTGACGGGCAAGGGGAATTTCAAGGGTTCGACCACGCGGCAGTTCAACATCAAGCAGAACGACATCTCCGATAACCGCGCAACTATCCCGAGCCTGAACTACAACTACACGGGCAGCGCCGTAAAGCCTACCCCCACGCTCAAGATCAACGGTAAGAAGCTTGTGGCAGGCACGGACTACACGGTGTCCTACTCGAACAACTCGAAGCCCGGCACAGGCACCGTCACCCTGACGGGCAAGGGCAACTTCAAGGGCAAGACCTCGCGCACGTTCAACATCAACAAGCTCTCTCAGGGCTGGCACACCGTGAGCGGGAAGATCTATTACTTCGGGGCTGACGGCATGGTCGTAAAGACAGGCTCGCCCGACGGCTACACCATCACCTCGACGGGCGCGATGACCGCCGAGAGCGCAGCCCTCAAGGCCGAGGTGGACAGCTTTATCGCAAAGAATACCAAGTCCACGCTCTCCGCCGAGGAGAACCTGCGCCTCTGCTTCCTGAAGGTCGCGACTATGAACACCTACGAGCGGCTGGAGGACTTTGACGAGTCTGCGGGCTGGCAGGTAAGGTTTGCTTACTACATCATGACCAAGGGCAAGGGCAACTGCTACAAGTTCGGCGCAGAGTTCTGCTATCTTGCGAGGGCGCTGGGCTATGACGCCAAGTGCATCGTGGCACGCTGTGCAAAGATGGGCGGCGGCACCACTCCTCACTGCTGGGTAGAGATCAACATGAACGGCACGACCTACGTCTTCGACCCCGATATGTACAACGCCACAAGGAACTTTGGCTACTACAAGTTCACCTACGCCACCGCGCCGATGGCCTACTACAAGAACCTGAAATGGAACGGATAAGCACCTTACTGATAAAAACGCCTGACTGCGGTCGGGCGTTTTTCTTATCTGTTTTTCGGGAAGGAACAGAAAAACACCCCTCCCGACCTATCGGGAGAGGTGTTTGACAACACATATTCTGAGCGCTCTGCGCTTTGAGCACCCTGCGCTTTAGTACAGGTCTTCTTCGATCGAGTCGATGTGGCTCTCGGTGTGGCCGCCGGAGATCGAAACTGCGAAGAGCACGTCTGTTGCGCCGACGTTCTTCATGAATTCTACGGCGCTGATGTTCAGATATCTGAAATCGAGGACGTAGATCTTGGAGAAGCTGTGGGTCAGGAACGGCGCGAGTGCATTGCCGTAGCTGTCCTTCATTATTACGAGCACACGGCCGTTGTCACAGTCGGTCTCTATCTCGGTGATCCTGTCGTCGCTTCCGAGGAAGGTCGAGTAGCAGGCGCCGCCCTGCATGAAGTCGAAGAACAGGGGGCCCTCCTGGCCGTTCGAGAAGGAGGTGTCGTAATAGGTCGTGGTCACATTGTCGTAGTTGTCGGGGATATAGTAGGTGAAGGTGTCGGGATAATCCGCCAGCTCCTGATAGTAGTCGCTGAACGTGTACATCGTGCCGAGGAAGTCCTCCTTGACGTCAACGGTGTAGGTGGAGAGGTCAGGGTAGGGAACATTGGCCTTTTCAGCGAATACCTGAGTTGCGTAGTAGGCTCCGAGAGGCTGCCAGTGGTGGTCGGTGCGCGAGTAGATGTACTCGCCTGCGTGATCGTCCAGCGTGTCGTATACGTCAACATTTATAACGCCCTTGAGGTGCATACCGATGTTCTCGATACACTCGTGCTGGTCGGAGAGCTGGCTTGCCATGTCCTCGGGCATATAGTATGCCGACGCCAGCGGGATGTCCATATTGAAGACGTTGACGGAGTCGCCAAGCGCTTCCTTATACTTGTTGATGACGTTTGCGTACTTCTCGCCTGTGGAGAACTGTCCGTAGAAGGCGGGCATTGCTCTTACGTCCTTGCCCTTGCCCGCGATGATTACGTTGCCTGCCCACTCGGCCTCGTCGGCCACTACCTTTTTGACCTTTGTGGTCGTGGTCTGGGTGGTCGTGGTCTCGGTAGGCTTGCTCTCGCCGGGCTCGGTGGCGTCGGGAGCGGGAGTTGTCACAAGGCCGACGGTGGTAGTCGTGGCCTTCTGATCGTCGTCAAGCTTTTCCTGCTTAACGGCCTTTACGTCGCCGCGTATCTGGATACCGTCCTTGTGTATACCAAGGTGGTTGGAGAACCAGTCGGAGAAGCTTTTAAGGCTCTCGCGGTTCGGAATGGTGTCGGTGTAGTAGGTGACAAGATCCTCGGTGTACTCGCCCTTGAAGTAGGAGCTCAGGGTGAACTCGGGCTTTTCGGCGTAGTAGCGCTTCTCGCTCTCGATAACGCCGCTCTCACGCTTCATCACCAGCAGGGCGATGCCCGTGCCGAATACCAGCAGCAGGCAGAGCACCGCGTTTATAAAGCTGAATTCAAGCTCGTATTCCTTGATCTTAGGCTTCTTGCGCTTTCTTGTGCGGCTATGTGTTCCGCTTGCAGAGCTGCGCTTCTTAGGAGCAGCCTGTCCATCGGGCCTTTGCCTTGTCCTTGAAGTCTGCTCACCCTCGGGTCTTTGCCTTGTCCTTGAGGTCTGCTCACCCTCGGGTCTTTGCCTTGTCCTTGAACTCTGCTCGCCCTCGGGGCGCTGACGTGTCCTGCTTGTGGGAGCTGCGGCGTCGGCGGCGGTTTTGGCTGTGCCTGCGGCAGCGGCTGCTGCGGCCTGAGTGATAACGGGAGCGTTTGCGGCTCTCTCGATGCGCTCGGCGCGTTCCCTGCGGGCCTTGCGCTCTTTTTCAAGGCGCTCGGCTTCAGCGCGTTCCTCGGCCTCGATGCGGGCAGCCTCGGCTCTGGCGGCTTCGGCCTTCTGCCTTTCGGCTTCAAGCTGTGCGGCCTCGCGGCGCTGCTTCTCCTTTGCGGCGCGCATTCTTTCCTGTACCTCGGGCGAGATCTTCAGCTCGATGGTCTCCATATTCTCGCGGCCTGCGGGCTTCTGGGGCTTATCAGGCTGTGCTGGCCTCTCGGGCTCGGGCTTTGGTTCTTCTTTCTTGTCGTCGTCCAGCCAGATGCTTTTCTTGACGGGGACAACGGGCTCGTCGCTCCAGATGCTCTTGCGGGTGCGGCGGCGTTCAAGCTCGTCCACCATCTTGTCGTAGACCTGCTTGTTGTTCTCCGCGGGATCCTTGTAGTCTGCGGCGTCGGTGGGGTGGTTCTCTTCGGGTATGGGCTCCTGTTCTGTATCCTCGGGAGCCGAGCCTGCGCCGATACTGTCAAGCTTTTTCAGGCTGTCCGAATATGCAGCCTCCAGCTGATCGAAATCGGGGAAGAGGCCGAAATTCTTTTTCTCTGACATCTATGCTCTCTCCTAAAATCTGAAATACAAAAACGGGTTGTTTGTGGTGTTGAGCAGCAGCAGGCTGCTGGAAATAAGTATCGCGGCGTTCATCACGATGCCGCAGGTGCGGAAGGCGTTGTAGGTGTTCTGCTTGTTCCTCGAGATCTCGCGGAGCTTGGGGATGATAGGTGTTGAAAGCAGCACCGCCGCGATAACGAGGAAGATGTTTCCGAGGAAGAGCGTCCTTGACACCTGATTGGAGAATGCGTTCCCGTTTGCGCCGACAAGCGCCTTGAAGAAACGTCCCAGGGCGGGGAAGTCCTCGAAGTAGAAGATGCCGAAGCCCACGATGATGACCAGCTTGGTGTAGATGTGAGCGAGGAATGCGGGCAGCTTCTTCATGTTCTTCTTGCCTATCTTCATCTCGATGAAGACGAACAGGCCGTAGTAAAGTCCCCAGAGAATGAAGTTCCAGCTGGCGCCGTGCCAGAGGCCCGTGCAGAACCAGACGAGGAACAATCCGCCGTACTTTCTTCTCTTGCCGAAGATCGGCACATAGAGCAGATAGTCACGGAAGAAGGTACCCAGGGATATATGCCATCTCTGCCAGAACTCTGTGATGCTCTTGCAGACGAAGGGGTAGCGGAAGTTTTCGTCGAAGTGGAAGCCGAAGATGCGTCCGAGACCTATTGCTATGTCGGAGTAGCCCGAGAAGTCGAAGTAGTACCAGAGGGCGACCATTGCGGCGCCTGCCCATGCGGCCAGCACGGAGAGGCCTTCGGTGGCGTCGTAGCCGTTCTCGGCGGTGCCGAAGCAGGCTGTGACGATGGAATTGAGGCTGTTGGCGATTATGACCTTCTTGCCTATTCCGAGGATTATCCTCGAGAAGCCGTCGGAGACATCTTTAAGCGTTGTGCGGCGCTGGTCGATCTCCTCGGCTATCGTGGAATAACGGACGATAGGTCCGGCAATGAGCTGCGGGAACATTGAAACATAAAGCAGGAATTTCGGGAAGCTCTTCTGGACCTTGACCTTGCCCCAGTAGCAGTCCACCGAGTAAGAGAGGGTCTGGAAGGTGTAGAAGGAGATGCCGATAGGCAGCTTTATCTTCGGCACGGGAATGTGGAAGGGGACGATGTGGTTCAGGTTCTCCACGATGAACCCGCTGTACTTGAAGATGCCGAGCACGCCGATGTCAACGATTATCGCGACAAGCAGCGCCTTTTTGGCGGCTGACGTTCCCCGCGACTTTTCGATCATCAGTCCCGTCGAGTAATTGAGGAACGAATAGGCGATGAGCATGATGACCCAGATCGGCTCGCCCCAGGCGTAGAATATCAGCGAGAATGCCAGCAGTACTATGTTGCGGAAGCTTGTCTTCCGCGTTACGAAATAACACAGCAGGCACAGCGGCATGAAGAAATATATGAAGAACAGATCTGCAAAAACCAACTTAACGACCTCACTTTTGATATGGGGCAAATTGTGTTTCAAAAATTGGACACCAACCGCCCGAAAACGTTTTCTGAATATACTGGTACAACAAAATAATTATACCATTCGACACAAACTCTGTCAACTGTAATCCTGCACAATTTTAGGAACATTTTTGCTTTGGAAATTGCTGTTTGGAGCCCGACAGCCCGCTGCTGCCGCCCTTTTGTAAGAAACAGGCAACAAGACCCGATATTTGGACAGTTGCGGGCAAGGCGCGAGCTGCGGGATATGTCATAATAGACAAAATAGTGTCTGTTGCGGGGCTATTATTTTATTTGCAAAAAAACGGCGGTTGTGTTATAATATTATTTTGGAAGTAAAAGAAGTACAGCCAAAAATATTCGGAGGGAAAAGTATGATAAGAGAAGACCTAAGAAACGTTGCGATAATCGCCCACGTTGACCACGGCAAGACCACTCTCGTTGACGGTATGCTCAAGCAGAGCGGCACCTTCCGCGAGAACCAGGCCGTTGACGAGCGCGTGATGGACTCCAACGATATAGAGCGCGAGAGGGGAATAACCATTCTTGCGAAGAACACGTCCATTCACTACAAGGGCGTTAAGATAAACGTTATCGACACCCCGGGACACGCCGACTTCGGCGGAGAGGTCGAGCGCGTACTGAAAATGGTGAATGGCGTTATACTGCTTGTTGACGCCGCAGAGGGCCCGATGCCGCAGACACGCTTCGTGCTTCAGAAGGCGCTGGAGCTTGGCCACAAGATAATAGTTGTGATAAACAAGATCGACCGCCCCGACGCAAGGCTTAACGAGGTCGGCGACGAGGTGCTGGAGCTGCTGATGGATCTTGACGCCTCGGACGAGCAGCTGGACAGCCCGATAATCTACTGCTCGGGCAGGGACGGCACAGCCTCCTACCACCCCAACGAGCAGGGCAAGGATCTTATGCCCCTGCTGGACGAGATACTTTCCTACATTCCCGCGCCCGAGGTCGATGACAGCGGCAGTATGCAGTATCTTGTATCCGCTATCGACTACAACGACTACGTCGGCAGGATAGCCATCGGACGCATCGAGCGCGGCGAAATGAAGGTAAATCAGGACGTTACCGTCGGCGACTACCACAACTCGAAGAAGGAATACCGCGGCAAGATCGTGACGATGTACCAGATCGAGGGGCTGAACCGTGTGCCCGTTGACACCGCGAGGGCAGGCGACATCGTCTGCATCAGCGGCATCGAGAACATCACTATCGGCGACACCATCTGCGAGTTCGGCAAGTTCGAGGCGCTGCCCTTTGTAAAGATTAGCGAGCCGACGGTCGAGATGACCTTCTGTGTCAACGATTCGCCTTTTGCAGGCAGAGAGGGCAAGTTCGTCACCTCGCGCCAGCTGAGGGACAGGCTCTTCAAGGAGCTGCTGAAGGACGTTTCGCTGCGTGTTTCCGAGACCGACTCGACCGACAGCTTCAAGGTAGCCGGACGAGGCGAGATGCACCTTTCCATACTTATCGAGAACATGAGGCGAGAGGGCTACGAGCTTGGAGTTTCCACGCCCCGCGTGCTTTACAAGGAGATAGACGGCAAGCTCTGCGAGCCTATCGAGAGGCTTGTTATCGACGTTCCCGAGAACTGCGTCGGCTCCGTTATGGAGAAGCTTGGCACCCGTAAGGGCGAGCTTACCCAGATGACCCCTGTGGGCAGCCGCATGAGGCTTGAGTTCCTTATCCCCGCACGCGGACTTTTCGGCTATCGCAGCGAGTTCCTGACCGACACCAAGGGCGAGGGCATCCTGAGCTCGGTGTTCCACAGCTATCAGCAGTACAAGGGCGACATACAGAAGCGTGCGACAGGCTCGCTTGTGGCCTTTG
>CAMNBY010000270.1 GCA_946533615.1 uncultured Clostridia bacterium | reverse complement strand
AACTCATATCCCTCTCAAACGGCGGGCTTGATATCAACATCAAACTTAACTACCTGTAAAACCAAAGCACCAAAAAAGGCACCTCATTCCAACAAAGAGAATGGGGTGCCGATTTTCTGTTGATCTCAGAACGGACTCGATGTGCCGTCAAAAGGTGTTCCGTCTTCGTTTTGGCCGATGCCTCCATCTTGGGTCTCATCCCAACCCATAATAGGCCTCTTCGGCGTGAACCTTATTATCTCCACCTCGGGGGCTGTGTATTCCTTCTTCATATATATCTACCTCGCTGCGATCGTCGTTACAAAAGTTTTTGCCAAAATATATTATACTATATCGGGCACGTCCAGTCAAGGCGATAACGCCATTTTCAGCATTTTCTATAATTATTTTCTACCCAAGATGTTAAAAAACACTATCTCTTCATGCCGCCCAGGTCCTTGTGCGGCTTGGCGACGGCCTCGCGCTCGCGGGTCTTTTCGGCCTCGGCGGTGGGAGCGTTCTTTGCAGCCAGCTGCTGCCGCTTCCGCTCAAGCAGGTCAACGGTCTTCACCATATCGTCAACGGTCTTCTCGGGAGCACGAGGCGTGTGCTTGCCAAGCTCCTGCAGAGCCGCTTCAATTCTTTCGTCATTCATAGGTCTTCCCTCTTTTGCCGGTCTCAACGCCGCGGAACAGGCCGCTTTTATTAGTAATACCCCGCAGGCTGCCCGCAGGGTGCAGGAAAAACAAAAAATTTTTATCGGCTCAAATAACTGCGCCTCTCCCGTGATATGATAATAACAGGAAAAGAAGTGCCGCCCGAAAAAAGTTTTCCTCTGCCCCTTGACAAACCGAAAAAAGGGTAGTATAATAGCTAAAACAAGTTTCGGCAAAACTAATGGGACAAATGGGTAACACTTCCGGCGCTCACAGCCTGTGGGCGGTGTTGCTTGCTTTGTCCTTTTTTTGTTGTGCGGGGAACAAGAAGGCAAAGCGGCCGAATGACAGAAACAAAAAAGGAGAACAAAAATGAAAAACGACGATATAACATTAGGAAAATTCATAAGCCTGATACTCAGGCACAAGCCCGAGGTCATCGGCATCACCCTCGACCGCGAGGGCTGGGCAGATACGTGTGAGCTGATAAACGGCATCAACGCCTCGGGACACAGCATCGACATGGAAACGCTGGAGCGCATAGTCCGCGAGAACAACAAGCAGCGCTACAGCTTCAGCGAGGACAGATCAAAGATCAGAGCAAATCAGGGGCACAGCATCACGGTAGACTTGAATATGCGCGAAGCACTCCCGCCCGAGAAGCTCTATCACGGCACCGCCGAGCGCTTTCTTGACAGCATCAGGCGTGACGGGATAAGAAAAATGAGCAGGCAGTTTGTCCATCTCTCAAAGGACACCGAGACCGCGCTGAACGTCGGCAGGCGCCACGGAAAGCCCGTGGTGCTCGTCATCGACACCAAGGCGATGGCCGCCGAGGGCTATATCTTCCGCATATCAGACAACGGCGTCTGGCAGTCCGAGGATATCCCGTGGAGATATGTGACCGAGATCATCACAGAAACAAAAAAGGAGACATGACATGATAGAACTTAACGGAAAGTACAACAGCTGCAAGGTGTTCACCGACGTTGTTGACGAGAACGCCGTCTCGCAGCTGATAACACTGCTGAACCAGCCCATGAGCGAGGGTCAGCAGATCAGGATAATGCCCGACGTTCACGCGGGCGCAGGCTGCACCATCGGCACGACCATGACCATCACGGACAAGGCCGTCCCCAACATGGTCGGCGTTGACATCGGCTGCGGAATGGAGGTCATCAGGCTCAAGGAGCGCCACATCGAACCCCAGCAGCTCGACAAGCTGGTACACCAGAAGATACCCGCGGGCTTCAAGATCAGAAAGCAGCCCCACAGATACAACGAGCAGATCGACCTGACAGAGCTTTACTGCTATGACAGCATCGACCACTCGAGGGCGGAGCTCAGCCTTGGCTCTCTCGGCGGCGGCAACCACTTCATCGAGGCCGACAAGAGCGAGGACGGCAGCATCTACATCGTTATCCACTCGGGCTCGCGGCACCTCGGCGTCGAGGTCGCAGGCCACTACCAGGAGGAGGCCTATCACCGCCTCAACGGCAGCTCCAAGCAGGACATCGACGAGCTTGTCGCAAGGCTTAAGGCCGAGGGTCGGGAGCAGCACATACAGTCAGAGATCGCGAAGCTTAAAAACACCAAGCGCACCGAGATCCCCAAGCCGCTGGCCTACTGCGAGGGCGAGCTCTTCGAGCAGTATATCCACGATATGAAGATAGTCCAGCACTTCGCAATGCTCAACCGCAAGGCGATGATGGACGAGATCGTCAAGGGGCTCGGCCTGCACGTCACCGAGCAGTTCACGACGATACACAACTACATCGACACCGAGAACATGATACTCCGCAAGGGCGCAGTTTCGGCGCAGGCAGGCGAGAAGCTGCTTATCCCGATCAATATGCGCGACGGCTCCCTCATCTGCATCGGCAAGGGCAACCCCGACTGGAACTGCTCGGCACCTCACGGCGCAGGCAGGCTCTATTCCCGCAAGGCCGCCAAGGAGAGCTTCACCGTCTCGGAGTTCAAGAAGCAGATGAAGGGCATCTACACCACCTCGGTCTGCCCAGGCACTCTCGACGAGAGCCCGATGGCCTACAAGACCATGGAGGACATCGTAGACAACATCGGCGACACCGCAGAGATAATAGATGTCATCAAGCCCATCTACAACTTCAAGGCCGCCGATTGACCTCAGGCAATACCGCACAACCCCTGTGCGTCAGATGCGCAGTCAGATTTTTCGTCAGAGTGCATAAATTTGACGCAGGCGGGCTGACGCCCGGCAAGGAAAATTTGTGTGCTATGACGGAAAATAT
>CAMNBY010000269.1 GCA_946533615.1 uncultured Clostridia bacterium | reverse complement strand
CCTTGAACCCGACAGCGCCGAGATCACCCTCGAGTGCAACCCCTGCACCGTTACCCCCGAAAAACTCCGAGCCCTGCGGCAGGCCGGCGTGAACAGGCTCTCGGTCGGCTTTCAGTCCGCAAATGACGGCGAGCTTGCCCTCCTCGGGAGGCTGCACACCGCCGAGCAGGCACGGAAAACCGTCCTCGACGCCGCAGCTGCGGGCTTTGATAATATCTCCTGCGACCTGATGATCGGCCTGCCCGACCAGACGCGGGATAAGCTCGCCCACAGCATCGCGACCCTTGCGGAGCTGCCCATCACCCACATCTCGTCCTATATCCTGAAGGTCGAGGAGGGCACGGAGTTTTATGATTCAGGGCTCTCGGAAAAGCTCCCCGATGACGACACCGCAGCAGCCCTCTACCTCGAGACCGTCAGGCTTTGTCAGGCGGCGGGCTTCGCGCAGTACGAGATCTCGAACTTTGCCCGACACGGCGCCGAGAGCAGGCACAACCTGAAATACTGGCGCTGCGAGGAATACATCGGCATCGGCCCCGCGGCACATTCATTCTTCGGTGGCAAGCGCTTTGCCTGTCCCGAAAGCCTCGGGGATTTCATTGCCGCTCCGACCCAGCGGCAGCTTGTAACCGACCCCGAACCTGACCCCGCCGAGGAGTACATCATGCTCGGCCTGCGCCTCAGTGAGGGGATAGACCTTGACAAAGCGATCCGCCTCGGGCTGCCTCCTGAAAGCATTGACAGGGCAGAGAGCTTTATAAACGGCCTTGAGCGCTCGGGGCTCGCAAAAAGAGAGGGCAGAAGGCTCTCCCTCACGCCCGAGGGTATGCTCGTTTCAAATTCGGTGATCTCGGGGCTGCTGAGCGGCCTTTGATCTGTGGTAAAATGACCCAAAAATCGCCCCGCCTTATTGTGCAGGTATACAAGGTTTTATGTTTGTGTTGAATATCCCGCCGAACCGTGATAGAATAAAGAGTGTATGTTTAGGCTTTGTTTCTCCCGTTGGAGGTGTTTTTATGAAAAAGCTAATTTGCGTTTCGCTGTGCCTTGCGCTTGGCCTGTCTCTGGCTGCCTGCGGAAAGAAAGAGGAAACGCAGGAGATCTCTGTGCCCATCTATGAGGCGCAGACAGTAAAATACAGAACGACCAAGGCCGAGATCGGCGATATCTCCGAGAGATACGTCCAGAAGGGCTCCTACGGCTATCCATACGAGGAGACCGTGACCTTCGGCATGAGCGGGCAGATCGACCAGCTGGTCGTGACTCAGGATCAGGGCGTCTCGAAGGGCGACCTGCTCTGCACCCTTTTCAGCGACGAGCTGGACGAGCAGATCGAAGAAAAACAGGTCTATCTCGATCAGGCAAAGAATACCTACGCCAAGCTCTATAACGAGGGCGTCAGCTACAACGAGCTGCAAATGGCCTACCTCGACCTGCAAATACAGCAGCTTGAGTATGACCACCTGCTCGAGCAGAAGGACAAGTACAACGTCTATGCCCCCTGTGACGGCTACTTCACCTCGGGAGGCATACGCGGCGGCCAGTTCAACCGCTTCTCTTGGGTCAACGCAGGCCAGACCTTCGGCAAGACCAGCGATAACTCCGAGGAGTTCCTGATCTGCCGCATCTACGACAATCCCCTGAACAACGTAAATTTCGGCACAGCCGTAAAGCTGACTCAGGGCGCCAACGAGGCCAGCGGAAAGGTCGTTGATATAATCCACGACTCCAACGGCGATTATTCAAGCTACACCTACGTCGTAAGACCCGACAAGGACAGCGGCCTCTTCACCTTCGGTGACGTCGAGGTCAGCTTCAACGTCTATTCACGGCTCGACACCGTCATCGTCCCCACCAAGGCCGTCAAGACCGTCGGAGAGCGCAAATTCGTCAATCTTCTGATCGACGGCGTCAAGGTGGAGCAGGACGTAGAGGTCGGTATCGTCGATGGCAGCAAAACAGAGATAACAAGCGGGCTCGTCGGCGGCGAGGAGCTTATCCTCAACTGACCCGGATAAAAAATAGTCCCCAAGACATAATTTTTTCAGAAAAGACTTGATTTTATCTGAAAAATGTTATACAATATAGTGTGGAATAATAATTCGGAGGAAATATATGAAAAGCATTTTTGAGAATAAATGGGTCAAACGATGCGTGGGCGTGGTATCGTCTATCTATTTTGCAGTCATCACCCTGCTTACCTATGCGTCGTTCCTCTATAAGCTGGAGTTCAACAACGATAACAAGAGCAGCTTCATTACAATGTATGTCATCGCCGCAGTGGTCTTCATGATCTTGATGATCTACTCAAGACAGACCTTTATCACAAGGCTGATAAGCGTGCTGATGATGCCGGTCGTCTTCTTCATGATACTGTTCAATATGTATAACTGGCTGCTGATAATCCCGCCCTTCGTTGTGGCGCTGGTCATCTTCTTTGCAGCAGGCACCGCCGAGAACGTAAAGGTCATCATGGGTACCATCTACCTGCTGATGTATGTGCTCGGAATAGTTGCCTACTTCGTGCTCAACGCTCTGCTGGGCGGCTCTTCTGTCGAGACCACCATCGACCTCGAGCTTGACCCCGCAGGATCGGTATATCCCCTCTATCAGTCCCAGATGCGCACCATCGCCGAAGTCACTGACGAGGCAAACACCATCTCTCCCGACGGCGAGTACAAGTTCTCGATCGTTGACGTAAAGGACAACGACAAGGGCTCTATCAAGATCTATGTCGAGCCCGCGAACCAGGACATCGAGCTCAAGTTCTTTACCCTCAAGCAGCAGGGCGTCAAGAAGACAGTCACCAAGCTCGGCACAAGAGAGATCGTTCCCTCTGTCGGCTGGGTGATCGAAGAGGATTCTAACGGCGAGAGCGTTCTTGCCCTGCTCTATCAGCTCACCCCCGAGGACGAGCCGCAGACCATGAAGATCACTCAGAGCAGTATGCCGAAGAAGAATTACCTCGGATTCCTCGGTATTTCCTAAACAAAAACCGTCAGCGCCTTCCCGAAGACTCGGGAGGGCGCTTTTTTGTCCTCCCGTGTAATCGGTTACATTTTTGTTACAACAAGCAATATTCACTAAAATCCACTTGACAATAGAGATGTTTTAGTGTAAAATATAATAGTAATGCAGTAAGAGTATTTCTTCTGTGGAGCGCTGCACTCGGCGTGAGACCGAATGCGGCACGGCCATTTGTATTGAGGAGGATAAGCAAATGCTTTTCAAAAGAATTTTCGGCGTGGCTTGCGCAGCTGCGATCTCGCTGGGCTGCCTCACAGTCACTGCGGCTGCCGACGAGGCAGAGGAGGACGAGGCGTCCCATATCGAGTTTACTTCGTCAGAGAGCTTTCTGACGACAGATATGGAGCCTGCGCTGTCCTTTGATAACGATAACTGGTCAAGCTATGTGTTCAAAACAAGAGATGCCGACTCTCTCGGCGTTTCCATGACCCAGGACAAGACCACGTCCTATCAGGGCTATTCGCTGGAGATCTCTGCTTCGGGCGGCGATTCGGGTACGGCCTATATGAACACCGCCGACGCCGAGGAGGGCGCTCCCTGTCCCGGCATCGAGCTCAGAGCCGAAAGCTTCGGCCTCTCCTGCTTCGACGGCTGCATGATAATGTTCAACTACAAAATGGGCTCCGATGTGGAGAACAAGCTGGTGGATAACAACGTCTTAGCCTTCGGCACGGACGAGGAGTATTCCGCGTCGCTTACCTCTCAGCCCGTAAAGCTTACCTATGACGTTCTTCTTAATGATAACGTCACCCAGTATCGCAGCGAGTCTGTAGGTGTTCCTACCTCGCCCCAGGGCGGTTCCGTTACCAAGATCGTCTTCGAGTTCCCCATCACCCAGAAGCTGGATTCCGACGTGATCTGTCTCGACAATATCTATATCCAGCTGCCCGACGGCGAGCATTATATCAAGAACCAGGACGGCTATAACCCCAACGCCGAAAAGAAGGAGACCATCGAGGGTATCCAGATCAAGGAGAAGGTAGAGACCAAGGACATCTCCACCTCCGAGACCAAGGAAACAAGCAGCTCCAAGACGGGCGTTATTGTCATTATCGTGATAATCGCCGTGCTGATCGCGGGCCTTGTTGTCTTCTTCATTATCAAGCACAAGACCAAGTATTATTGATCGAAAGATCCCAAAGCCTCACTGTTTGGCGGTGAGGCTTTTTCTGTTTCCGCCCTGCGCGGGAGTGCGTTGCGCGAAAAAGTTTTCCGTTTAAGACTTTTTTAAGACTTGATTTAAGTGTTTGTTAAGACCTTGCTGGTATAATTAAGGCAATAAAGGAACAGGAGGTCAACAAAATGCGCGATATCGTATTGCAGACCAGACAGCTGACAAAACGCTATAAAAACTTTACCGCCGTTGAGGGCGCAGACATGACCGTCTATAAAGGCGACATCTACGGCCTTATCGGGCGCAACGGAGCAGGCAAGACCACGATGATGAAGCTTGTCACGGGGCTCACCGAGGCCTCGGAGGGCAAGGTGACGCTCTTCGGGAAAACAGGCGCCGCCGCAGAGCGCGAGAAGCGACGCATTGGATGCCTTATCGAAAATCCCGCCTTCTTCGGGAATATGACAGCTTATCAGAACCTGCGCTATTACTGCCTGCTGAAAGGCATCACGGATCTTGGCAGGATAGACGACGCCCTCGAGCTCGTGCAGCTTTCGGACGCAAGGGATAAAAAGTTCCGCAAGTTCTCCCTCGGTATGAAGCAGAGGCTCGGCATCGCATTTGCGGTGCTCGACGACCCCGATATAGTCATTCTTGACGAGCCCATCAACGGCCTCGACCCCATCGGCATCAGCGCCTTGAGAGATACCTTCCGCAGGCTCGCCCGAGAGAGGGGCATCACCCTTATCATCTCAAGCCATATCCTCTCGGAGCTTTACGCCGTGGCGAACCGCTTCCTCTTTATCGAGCAGGGCAAGGTCCTCAAGGAGGTCACAAAGCAGGAGCTCGACCTCGAGTGCAGCCGCTGCATCGTGGTAAGAACAGACGACACCAAAAAGACCGCCACCCTCCTCGAGGGCATCGGCATCAAGGACTATAAGGTCATCGACGGCGGCGAGCTTCGCGTCTATGACGAGGGCGCAAGGCCCGAGGTCATCGCAAGGACTCTTGTGCAGAACGATGTCAGCCTTGTCGGGCTCTATGAGTCGGGCGTTTCGCTCGAGGATTACTTCAAGCAGCTTGTCGGGGAGGTGTCGAGATGATAAATATGTCAAAGGCGGAGCTTTACCGCATCGTAAAAAGCCGCGGCTTCATTCTTTTCTGGCTGCTCTCGATCGGCACACTGATGATCTCCGTGATCTATCACCAGACGGGCGGCATAAGCCTCGGAGCGCCGCTGGATTATGACGAGAGCATCAAAATGGACATCAGGCAGACCGCTATGAATTTCTCCTTCTATTTCTACCTGATGATCCCCGTGTTCACGATCATCTCAGGGGAGTTCGGCGAGCATACGGTCAAGAATTCAATAACCTCGGCCTTCAGCAAGCGCGGCTTCTATGTGGCAAAGTTCTTCTTCACGTTCGTGTATACAATGCTTTGCTTCCTTGCTGCAAATTACTTTTTCTACTTTATCAACAAAGCTGTCAACGGCGAAGAGTACAGCTCGCCGATCGGAGAGTATTCAAAGGCGCTGTTTGCGCAGGTGCCGCTGTTCATGGCGGTAGTCGCGGCGTTTATCTTCCTTGCGTTCCTGCTGAGGAAGGGCGCGGCCTTCAACGCCGTTACCATCATCACGCCGATACTTTACACCTCTGTGCTGCTGGCACTGTATAGCATCGAGAGCACCAAAAAGATCGCCACGAAGCTGCTCAACTACGAGCTGAGCACAATGATCGGCAAGCTGACCATCGACGGCACCGACAGCTACAAGGCAAGGTGCTACGCCGCCAGCGCAGCGGTGATCGTTCTTTCGTTTGCCCTCGGATATTTCAGCTGGACAAAGAGAGAGATAGATTAAAAAATACGATTGCCCTTGCCCCGAAAGGGGCGAGGTGCTTTTGCGTTCCCTGACTCATAGCCAAAGGAGTGACCGATTTGATAGCAGCAATAATTATCCTTTCAACAGCGCTTGCCGCCGTGTCGGTGCTTTTTGTGCTGCTCAAATGCGAGAACCGCAGCATCTCCCGACAGCTCTCGGAGCTCATGGGTAGGGACACGAACCGCCTGCTGCGCTCCCGAAACGGCATGGCCGACGAGCTGATAAACCGCACAAATATGCTGCTGCGCGAGATGCGTGAGGCAAAGACCGCCTTTAACCGCAAGAACCACGCCCTCGAGCAGATGATGACAAATATCTCCCACGACCTGAGAACGCCGCTGACCTCCGCCCTTGGCTACATCGACCTGATACAGCATTCGGACATCTCCGAGGAGGAGAAGACCCGCGAGCTTGCGATAATCGAAAAGCGCCTGCTGCGGCTCGAGGAGCTTATCAATTCGTTCTTCGAGCTGTCGAAGATAGTCTCGGGCGGAAAGCAGCCCGAGAAGCAGGAGCTTAACCTTGTCTCCGTGCTGGAGGAGGCGATCGTCCATTACTTCGACGAGTACACCGACAGAGGGCGGCAGATCGTCCTTGAATGTCCGCAGCGGAGGCTTATGCTGCCCTCCGACCGCAATATGCTGCTGAGGATATTCGACAACCTGATCGGCAACGCCCTGAAACACGGCACGGGCGACCTGACGATCACAGCGGCAGAGGAGAACGGCCTGCGCCTCACATTCACAAACAGGCTGCTCACCAAGGATCTCGACCCCGAGCACATCTTTGACGAGTTCTACACCACCGACATCTCCCGGACAAAGGGCAACACGGGGCTCGGCCTTGCAATCGCAAAGCAGTTCACCGAGCTTCTCGGCGGCAGCATCTCGGCTGATGTCAGCGGCGAGCTCTTCAGTCTTACGCTCTGCTTCCCGAGCAGGGCAGAATAAAACACGGCTATCCATAAGCGCGGATAGCCGTGTTTTGTTGGATGCTTTAGCGTAACAAAACCCCCGGTTCTACCGGGGGACATAAAAAGCTTCAGCGAGCGCTTTAAAATAACCTCCAACTGTGATA
>CAMNBY010000268.1 GCA_946533615.1 uncultured Clostridia bacterium | reverse complement strand
ATTCACAAAGTGAAACCGCCTCCCCTCCGGGGAGGCCTCGCAAGGCTCCGCCAAGCGCTCGATTGAAAGCTGGTAGGGGAATTAAAAAACCAACCGCCCTTAGAGGGCGGCGCTGAGACTTAGGCCAAGCGCTCGATTGAAACATTGGTGGGTGAATTAAAAAAAGCGGCAGCCCTCCCTTTGGGGAGAGATGCCGTTTGATATTAAGCTTTTATTGCTGCCAAGCGCTTTGTGCGGCTCGGTGCGGCTGGCCGCGCTATAGCTCTATTCCTTTGCGAGCCTTGATGCCTCGCGCGAACGGGTGCCTCAGAGAGCGCACCTCGCTGATGTAGTCAGCATCGGCAGTGAACAGCTCCGAGGGCTCGCGGCCTGTGAAGACCAGCTCGTGATCCTCGGAGGACATCGCCTTCAGGCGCTCGATCAGCTCCACGTCGCAAAGGCCGCCGGCGATGTAGGTCACCTCGTCCAGCACCAGCAGCCGCCTGCCGCCCTGTGAAAAGAAACCGACAGCGCTTTTCAGCATCTCGTTGTTGGCTTCGCGGCAGCGGCGGCGCTCGTCGTCACCCATCTCCCAGGTGAAGCCGAACTGCTCGGGCTCGCAGAGGACCGTGCCGCCAAGACGTTCAAGTGCATCGTACTCGGCGCTCTGCCTCGTCTTCAAAAACGCGCAGACCATCACCTCTCCGCCGGAGCCGGCGAACCTTGCCGCAAGGCCTGTGGCGGCAGTGGTCTTGCCCTTTCCGTCTCCGCAGTAAACGTGTATCATCAGAGCATCTTTGCGCGGAGCTCCTCACCCGAGAGGGGCGAGAGGTAAGCAGGCGCAATGTCAAAGGCTGTGCGGCAGCCTGTCTGGCCTTCGGCCCTGAGTCTCGCGAGGGCTCTTGCATAGCAAACGAGAACGCTTGCGGTGAACTCGGGGTTGGACTCCAGCTTGAGGGAATACTCGATCATCTGATGTGTGCTGCCGTCCTTGCCTGTCTTGCCGCTGCGCATAACAAATCCGCCGTGGGGCATAGAGGTGTGGTCGCGGTCGAACTCCTCCTCGGTGATGAAGTTCACGGTGGTGTCGTACTCGTCGAAGTAGTTCTTCATGCCCTTGATAGCCTGCTCGATAGCTGCCTTGTCGGCGCCCTCCTCGGCAACGACATAGCAGAGCCTTGTGTGCTTCTCGCGTGTGGTCAGCTCGGGCTGAGAGCCGCTTCTGACGGCGTCCATAGCAGCCTCTACGGGACAGGTGTACTGAATGCCCCTCTTAACGCCGGGCACGCGCCTGATAGCGTCGGAATGTCCCTGGCTCACGCCCTTGCCCCAGAAGGTATAGCTCTTGCCGTCGGGGAGTATGGACTCGGCATACAGTCTGTTGAGCGAGAACAGGCCGGGATCCCAGCCGAGAGAGATCATAGCGAGGTGGCCGCTCTCCTTCGCTGCCTTGTCAACGTTTGCAAAATGCTCGGGGATACGGGCATGGGTATCGAAGCTGTCGATAACATTGAAGCTCTTTGCCAGCTCGGGGGTCTGTCGGGGCAGGTCGGTAGCGCTTCCGCCGCAGATTATCATAACGTCGATCTCGTCGGCCATTTTAGCGGCGTCGGCGATATTATAGACCTTGACGCCCTCGGTGGCGAGCTTGACGGTCGATGGGTCGCGCCTTGTAAAAACGCCCACCAGCTCCATATCGTCATTCTGTCTTATCGCGAGCTCGACGCCTCTTCCGAGGTTGCCGTAGCCTGTGATCGCAATTCTTGTTTTGCTCATAGAAGATCTCCTCCGATTCTAAAAATTCCATTTTCAATTATAACACAGTTTTGACGAGATGTAAAGTGTTTTTTTGAATTTTTTTACAGCTTGTTTTTCATTTTGGACTCGTTTGCCGGCTCGGTGCTTTTCGGCAATGCGCTGTTTTATCGAAGAAAAGCCGAGGGGCGCAAAGAGTGCGGCGCCTTAAAATTGCAGGATAAAAAATTTTTCCTGCAACAAAAGAGGGCTGATGCGCAGGCGGCCGTCCTTTGGCGAGGCTGTCATCACCTGACCTCGGGCGGCTCCCCGTAGGGTCGAGCGCCCCATCTGTTTGCCGATCCTGCCCATTTAACTCCTGTTTTCTCCTTGATGCTTCCAAAATCTCTAAAATGCTGTCGTTCCTGTCTTGACAACGGGTACTCTATATTATATAATGTATATCGGATGTTCCTGAATATTATAATACACCGAAAGGAATGGTAAATTAATGACCGATCAGTACCGCCGCAGCCCGGAAGAGCTATATAAGGAATTCTCCTCCGGCGAGAACGGACTCACCTCCGCTCAGGCACAGCAGAACGCCGAAAAATACGGCAGAAATGTGATCTCGGAAGGAAAAAAGAAAAGCCCCTTCATCATCTTCCTCGAGCAGTACAAGGACTTCCTCGTTATTATCCTTATAATCGCGGCGATGATCTCCGCCTTTATGAAGGACGTGGAAAGCACCGTCGTTATACTCGTTGTTATCACGATGAATGCTATCCTCGGTACGGTGCAGACACTTAAAGCCGAGAAGAGCCTCTCAAATCTTAAAAAGCTCTCCTCGCCAAACGCGAAGGCCCTGAGAAACGGCGAGGCCGCCGTTATCCCCTCGGAGGATGTTGTGGTCGGCGACGTGCTGCTGATCGAGGCAGGCGACCAGATCCCTGCGGACGGCCTGCTGCTTGAAAGCGCCTCCGTTCAGGTGAACGAGAGCGCCCTCACAGGCGAGAGCATCAACATCGACAAGGACACCCAGCCTATCACAGGCGAGTGCCCTCTGGCCGAGAGACATAATATGGTATACTCGGGCAGCTTCGTTACCTACGGCCGCGGCCGCTTCATCGTGACCGAGACCGGCATGAACACCGAGGTCGGAAAGATCGCCTCGCTGATACAGAACGCCGAGGAGCGCAAGACCCCCCTCCAGCGTACTCTTGACAGCTTCGGACGCAAGCTCTCGATCGGCATACTCATCATCTGTGCGCTGGTGTTCGGCCTCAGCCTGATACGCGCCGACAGCATCGACGCCGATGTTGTGATGAACTCGCTGATGTTTGCGATAGCTCTGGCTGTTGCCGCTATCCCCGAGGCGCTCAGCTCGATCGTTACTATAGTCCTCTCCTTCGGCACGCAGAAGATGTCCAAGGAAAACGCGATAATCCGCAAGCTTCAGGCTGTTGAAGGTCTGGGCTCGGTATCCGTTATCTGCTCGGACAAGACAGGCACCCTGACCCAGAACAAGATGACCGTCCGCAAGGTCGTTGTCGGCGGACACATGATCGCCGCCGCAGACAGCGACATGGGCAACGCCGACGAAAAGCAGCTCGTGATCGCCTCTGTTCTCTGCAACGACTCTCAGGTCAAGGACGGCGCCGAGATCGGCGACCCCACCGAGACCGCGCTTATCAACTTTGCGGCCGACCGCGGACTGAACAGCGACCAGATACGCATAGACTGCAAGAGGATCAGCGAGATCCCCTTCGACTCCGACAGAAAGCTCATGTCCACCCTTAACATCGTCAACGGCGAGAACGTGATGTTCACCAAGGGCGCCGCCGACGTGCTGATCGACCGCATGACCTGCTCGAACGAGACAAAGGCGCAGATACGCGCACAGGTAGACGAGCTCTCCTCTCAGGGCCTGCGCATACTCTGCTTTGCATCAAAGAAATACAACGCAACGGAGATCACCGTCGAGGACGAGAACGATCTTGACTACATGGGTCTTATCGCAATGATGGATCCCCCGAGAGTCGAGAGCAAGCAGGCCGTTACCGAGTGTAAGGCCGCAGGCATAAAGCCTGTTATGATAACGGGCGACCACGTTGTAACAGCCTCGGCGATCGCCAAGGAGATCGGCATTTTGCAGGATTTCTCGGAGGCCGTTGAGGGCGCCGAGCTTGACAAATACACTGACGAAGAGCTTGTGACCTATGTTCGCGACAAGAGCGTTTATGCCCGTGTTACTCCCGAACACAAGATCAGGATAGTTAAGGCATGGCAGGCAAACAACATGATCGTTTCCATGACAGGCGACGGCGTAAACGATGCTCCCGCCCTGAAGCAGGCCGATGTCGGCGTTGCAATGGGCATTACGGGAACAGAGGTCTCGAAAGACGCCGCCGCGATGGTGCTGGCGGACGACAACTTCGCGACCATCGTAAAGGCCGTAAAGAACGGCAGAAACATCTACGACAACATCAAGAAGAGCATACTCTTCCTGCTTTCGGGCAACCTTGCGGGCATCATCACGGTGCTGTTCTGCTCGCTGTTTGCGCTGCCTGTGCCCTTTGCTGCCATACATCTGCTGTTCATCAACCTTCTGACAGACTCCCTGCCTGCGATAGGCCTGGGACTCGAGCCCCATTCGGATTCTGTAATGAAGCGCAAGCCCCGACCCGCAAACGAGTCGATCCTGACGAAGAGCTTCCTTGGAAAGATCGGCTGGAGCGGTCTTGTCATCGCAGCTGCGACGATAACGGCCTTCCTGCTCGGCAACCACTACTGCGGCGAAGGCGCAGCCATGACGATGGCCTTTGCGACGCTGTGTCTCTCGAGGCTCTTCCACGGCTTCAGCTGCAAGGCTGACGAGCCCGTGATGTTCACAAAGAAGATGTTTGACAACAGGTTCGGCCTGCTGGCATTCGGCGTCGGCTTTGCACTGATAAGCGCTGTGCTGTTCATCACGCCGATACACCCCTTCTTCAAGGTCGAGACGCTCTCAGCCGGACTGTACGCCGCGATCTATCTGCTGGCCTTCGGCTCGATGATAGTAGTACAGATGATAAAGTTCATCATTTCGGCAGTAAAGAAGAACTGATACCCGCGGTGCAAATCGGCCGGAATCCAAGGGGCGGCCTTAGCCCCTTGGCAGGATCCAAGGACAGCGTCCTTGG
>CAMNBY010000267.1 GCA_946533615.1 uncultured Clostridia bacterium | reverse complement strand
GCGCAACGCTTTTCAACATCAGCCCCGTGCTTGCATTTATCCAGCGCTTTATACCGCGTCTGCTTGACGGCTTCCTCGTTGGCTGGATCTTCAAGACGCTCCGCAGCAGGACAAACAAACCTGTTGCCTGCGGTATCACAGGCTTTGCAACAGCCTTCCTGAACACCCTGTTCTTCATGTCGGCGCTTATCCTTCTCTTCGGCAACACCGATTATGTCAACGGCCTCCGCAAGGGCAAGAACGTTATCTGGTTCATCATTACCTTTGTCGGCATCAATGCATTGTTCGAGATGATCGTCTGCACGTTGGTCACCACCGCGGTCGGAACAGCGCTTTTCAAGGCAAGGCTTATCCCCGAGAACAACGGATAAAACAGAATTATAACGGTAAGGAGAGATCGCTATGCTTCTTGCAATTGATATAGGAAACACAAATATAGTTTTCGGCTGCTTTGACGGCGAGGAGATACTCTTCCGCGAGAGAGCGGCCACCTCGCAGCGCTCAACGCCGCTTGAGTACGCAGCTGTTATAAGAACAGCCCTTCAGCTCCATGGCTTCGAGGCTGCATCTATCTCGGGAGCTATAATCTCTTCCGTTGTCCCCACGGTGACAAGCACCATGAAAAGGGCTGTCGAAAAGCTGGTGGACGTCCGCGTGATGGTGGTCGGCCCCGGGATAAAGACAGGCCTGAGTATCCTGATAGACAACCCTGCTCAGCTCGGCAGCGATCTTGTCGTTGGCGCAGTTGCCAGCATGAATGAATACCCTCTGCCCCAGATCGTTATCGACCTTGGCACGGCTACGACCTTCTCTGTCATAAACGAGAAGCGCGACTTTCTTGGCGGCATAATCCTTACCGGCATGGCTGTCTCCGCCGACGCACTTACCAGTAAGACTGCTCAGCTCCCGAAGATCGCCTTCGAGGCGCCAAAGCGCGTTATCGGTACAAACACCGTTGATTCCATGAAGAGCGGTCTGATGTTCGGCACCGCCAGCATGATCGACGGCATGATCGACCGCATCGAGGAGGAGCTCGGCACAGCCTGTACGATAATCTCGACAGGCGGCCTTGCAGGTACAGTCACCCCTCTCTGCAAGCACGACATCATTCTTGATGACGACCTGCTTCTCAAGGGACTCAGGATAATCTATAACAAGAACAACAAGGCCTAACGCATAGATCAAACGGCAGCCCGCGAGGACTGCCGTTTTTGTTATCCCTGTAATTTAATATTCGCCGTAAAGTCGTTGGGTATCCTTCCGCTCTCTGTTCCGAGAGCCCGAAGCACCGAGGCTCTGTTCTCAAGCTCCGCATACCTCGCTGCCGAAGCAGACACAGCCGCAAGCTTTGAGAGGCTTGTTGACAGCGGCAGAGAAGGCCTTGCCTCCGAGAGCAGCTTCGCTCCGACCGCATTGAAGGCGAGCGGCCTTATGTAAGAAGGCGCGGAAATATCCTGTTTCACGACGCCCAGCGCCAGATGCAGCAAAGTCCGCCTCAGCCTTGCGTGAGTGTAGTTTTTGGATTTCACCGCAGCAAGCAGCTCCTCGGTGCTCTGCGGCCGCGAGCGCCCTGCTTTTATAAATCGGTCAGCCAGAGCTTCGTCGCAGTCGGGAAGCGAGAGCAGCGCCTGCCTGTCCGCCGAATAGAAGGCGTAAAGCAGCACCTTGTCAAGCCTTTCGGGAAGGCTCGGGTCGGGCAGCACCTCGGGGACAAATGCCGAAATATCGCTGCCCTCTGCGATCATTCCGCGAATGGCCGTCGCCGAAATGATCCCGCTCTCTTCGCAGCTCTGCCTCCTGTGTATCAGCACAGGCTCGCACCAAGGCGCAAGCTCTTCAAGCGCCCGACAGTATTCAACGGCGAGTATCGAATTCGGGCTGCCCATCGCAGCCTGTGCCTCAGAGCCGTATGTTTCGCCAACGGCAGCCGCCACTGCGGCAGGATAACTCATGCCGCCCGACAGCCTTGTGCGGACGTTCTCGCTGTCTTTCAGCTCTCCGACGGCTTTTGCAGCGACCCTGACCGCTGAGATGTCGGCGATCTCGCAGCCGAAAACAAGCATATCCACGGCGCCCTCTCCAAGCGCCGCCAGCACAGCGACGCCCGAACGGGCAAAGATCTCGGCGCTGGAGCAGGAAAGGGGAGCAGGCAGTTCAAAAACAATGTCAGCCCCTGCCCTGACAGCTGCGCGGGCCCTGCTGTATTTGTCCCAGACAGCGAGCCGCCCCCGCTGAACAGCCGAGCCGCTCATAACAACGGCCACAGCCTCGGCGCCCTTTTCGTGTGCCTGCTCGAACAGGTATCTGTGTCCGTTGTGCAGCGGATCAAACTCCGCTATGATCCCCGCTGTTCTCATGCTGACCTCCATATATGACAAAATTATAAAAAATGCCTCTCGACACTTGAAATCGTATTATCTTTCTGCTATAATATTATTGTATCTTAATGCGCCCGAATTGTCAAGGGCATCAGTTTAGCAGGAGGAATGTTACCAATGAAGATCTTAGTAGTAAACGCAGGCTCGTCCTCGCTGAAATATCAGCTGCTGGACATGACCGATGAATCCGTTATCGCAAAGGGAAACTGCGACCGTATCGGCATCGACGGACACATCTCTGCCAAGACAGGCGACGGCAGGAGCTTTGAGGCCGACTGCGATTTCCCGACCCATACCGAGGCTTTCGAGAAGCTGGTAGAGGTGCTCACAACTGGTGAGACAAAGGTCATTGACTCTATGAGTGAGGTCTCTGCTGCCGGCCACAGAATAGTACAGGGCGCCGAGGTCTTCAAGGAGACCTGCCTTGTTACCGACGAGGTCATCGACAAGATCGACTCCCTCGCAGAGCTGGCTCCTGTCCACAATCACCCTCACGCACTCGCTCTCCGCGCCTGCAAGAAGGTTCTCCCCGAGGGCACTCCTCAGGTAGTTGTATTCGATACCGCCTTCCATCAGACAATGCCTCCTAAGGCCTATATGTTCGGCCTTCCTTACGAGGATTATGAGAACCTGCACGTCAGAAAGTACGGCTTCCACGGTACTTCTCACCGCTTTGTTTCTCAGGCTCTTGCTGAGGCTATGGGCCGCGACATCAAGGATCTTAAGATCGTTTCCTGCCACCTTGGCAACGGCTCGTCGATCACTGCTGTTCAGGGCGGCAAGAGTATCGACACCTCCATGGGCTTCACTCCCTTGGACGGCGTTGTAATGGGCACCAGAACAGGCTGCGTTGACCCCTCGGCTGTTACCTTCGTTGCCGAGAAGCATCACTTCTCGCCCAAGGAAATGAGCGACTATATGAACAAGAAGTCGGGC
>CAMNBY010000266.1 GCA_946533615.1 uncultured Clostridia bacterium | reverse complement strand
GGGATCTGTATAGTAATATGAGTTTGCGTTATTATCTGTAAAGCTTATTTTTGATCTGTTAACATCACTTGCTCTGTAGGTCAGACCGTAGGTGAGCCAAGCTTGGCTGTTAAGCGTCTTAGCAGCATCGTAGACATTCTTGGGATCATAATACTCATAAGTAACCGTGCTGTTAGCCAGCATTTCGGAAGCGATCGTGCCTTCAACAGCGGTGATCTCTGTGGCTCTGTACTCTGCTGCATCGTAAACCTTGTCGTTAGCGTTCAGGGTGATGCCGTCGGCAGCGTTTGCTGCTTCGATCGCAAAGGCAAAATCCTTGTTGCCTGCATAGTTCTTGATGCCCGAAACTCTGATCTGGAAGGTCGTGCCCGCGGCTGTCTTGTTGGCGGGTGTAACGGTAACGATATAGTCCTCGCCAACGACAAGGGTCTTGTCGCCGTCCTTGACAGTAACATCAAAGTCAGTGCCGAGTGTGGGTGCCTTGCCGTCATAGGCCTTGGAGTCCTTGGAAACTGTAACTTCCATGCCCTCGGCAGTGATCTGCTTAGAGGCGATGGTGAAGTTCTTCTGGATAGTTCTTGAATCCTTTACGCCGTCAAGAGTATAGTCGATCTTTACCTTTGCGGTGTAGGTGCCTGCATTAACGGGAGCGCTGTTAAGCTTTGTGCTGCCGTCATAATACTCGATAGTGCAGTTGCCGGTGGTCACATCGCAGGTAAAGTTCGAGGGATAGCTAGAGCTTGTATGCGGCTGGTTGAGCTTTGCCTCATAAGCCTCGCCGTTGTAGACAATAGAATCTACCCTGCCCTGATAATTAGTATCGGTGGGGATAAGAACCTCAAAGATCCTCAGCGCGGTGCCGAACTCGTTCTCGCAGCCGATCTCGAATACATCGGATTCCTCTTCGGGCTCGATCAGAACAACGGTGCTGTGGGTGTGCCTGGCAGTGATAGGCGAGTTTATCATTGTAAAGGAATAGATATACTTGCCGCCCGAGGTCGTGGCGCTGTAGGTGTCTTTTGCGACATTGCTGAGCTTCTTTTTTCCTGCCCAGAGCT
Source organism: uncultured Clostridia bacterium (assembly GCA_946533615.1). Lineage (GTDB taxonomy): Bacteria > Bacillota > Clostridia > Oscillospirales > Ruminococcaceae > FB2012. The sequence continues at coordinate 9,812 of CAMNBY010000266.1, read as the reverse complement.
CAAGCTCTGCGGTGGACTCGATAACAACAGGCTCGCCCTCGGGGAGCAGCCAATCGTCGTCCTCGACGCCGTCAACCTTTACGCTTGTGACAGCTTCGGCGGGAACAGACTCCTCGCAGGAGAAGGCATACTCTTCACGCTTCTTTACGGTGTAGGTGCCGTCGCTGTTCTCTTTGATAACGCAGTTGCTTGCGACCCAGCCTGCATCGGGCTTCACGCTGAATGTGCCGCCTGTGATGTAGAAGGCCTTGTCGCCGAGGGCCCCGGCAACTATCGTGACAACGACCAGAAACGGGAACACAAGGAACCTGCTGTTGTTTGTGCGGTAGTACACGACGGTTAGGTAGGCCAGCTTGACAAGCAGCAGAATGCTTACGATGTGGCAGGTGAAGCCCAGCGGCCCGAGGACAAAATCGTGCCTGGAGTTGAAGCCGAAGGCGACCTGCGAGTAGAATGCGGTCGAGTAGATCAGGGCGTTTGCAGCCGCAAGTATCCCCAAAAAGTAAAGCCGCCCTGCGCAAAAGCAGAGCGGCGTGAGACCATAATTATTACTTGATGTCCTTCTTGTCGTAAAGCCTTGTTGTGATGGTCATCAGCACAACGATGGTAACGATCGCGGCAACGATCGCTCGTCCGACCGCGCCCTCGTGGACAAGATCTGTCCTGTAAAGGCTGTCGGGCATATATCTTGTGAGGTCGAACTCGTCCTCGAACTTGAACAGCTTGTTGATAGCCGAGGAGATGCCCGAATAGGCAAGGCCTGTGAAGCCTGCGCCGCAGAGAACAGCAACGATGGTTCCCGCAACGTTGGAGCCGATGCCTGTTGTGAGCAGCAGTATCAGCGAGCACATACCTGCCAGCAGCAGGAACTTGAGTGCGAATTCGCCGATGGCCTGACCCATCGAGTAGACCGCAGCGGCATCTGTCTCGCCCGTTTCAACGTTAACGCCGCCTCCGAAGCTCATGTCGAACACGAGCCCCCGAAAACGCCGCATAGGGAACAGTGCGGGCAGGAATTGTTGAGGAAACAAAAAAGCGGTCGCGATTGGGTCGCTTTTTTAGTCTTTATCAGCCGTTGACGATCTTTTCGCTTTCAAAGCACTTTCCGACCACGAACACGGCGATCAGCGAGATGACCACGTTGACTCCGCAGCTCATCAGTACGTTTGAGGTCGAATAGTCAAGACAGATTATATCCTTCAGGTTCTGGATGGCGTTCCAGGCGGGGATAAAGTTGTTTGCTATGCCAAGGTCCTCGATGGCTGCCGCAAAGCTGTCCATAGTGGTCAGGAAGCTGCACACCATTATAGTTATCGTGATTATCGGGGCGATGGTCGTGGCCTGCTTCACGTTCTTCGAGAGGGTAGAGATAACGAGCAGGATAGATGCAAGCACCGCCACCGCCGTAAAGGTTGACAGGAAGAGCATCAGGTATTCCATTGCCGAATAGGAAACGTCCTGTATCTGCATGGCCTTTTCAAGCCTCGGGATAGACAAGGCCATTCCGATAAAGCCCGAAAGTCCCGCCATGAAGGCGATCGCGAAAATGCCGAGAGATTTGCCTGCGGCGATGTTGCGGCGCTTAACGGGAGTTATGAGCATCGTGTTCAGGAAGCCGCGCTCCTTGTCGCCCGCGATGCTTTCGGCTGCAAGGTTCGAGCAGACCTGGAAGGCCGCCATCAGCAGCATCAGGGGAAGTATCATGCCGAGCATCATTCTCTGCGAGCGGTTGGGGTCGCCGAGGTCGTGCTTGACGTCCTGATCTCCGTTGACGGTAAAGGCCTTTGGCTGGAGAGCGCCCAGCAGCTCGCTTGTGCGCTGATAGGCCATCACCGAGGAGTTCTTTTCCGTGTTGTACCAGATCTCGATATCCTCGAGGTCGGTGCTGCCCTGTTCTGCGGGGGCAAAGTCCTCGGGGAAGACGACGAGCATATCGTACTGCTTGTTTTTGATGCCGTCCTTGATGTCCTCGGCCTTGCCTGTTCCAAGGTCCTCGCAGCCCAGGTTTTCAAGGGACTCGGTCAGCGAGGCGGGAGCGTTCACCATATACGCCTTGTACTTTGTTTCCTTGTTTGTAAGGTCGGACATCATTGAGCTCATCAGCAGCACATATCCGAAGACCATAAAAAACGGCAGCAAGATGATCTGCATACATATCATTTTATCCGAGAAGCAGCTCATGAGCTCCTTCTTCGCAACTGTGATAATATCCTTCATTCAGCTCACCCCCTCAGACCTGATGGTACTTGGTGTACACATTATAAAAAGCGTCCTCGAGAGAGCCGCCGTTCATCAGGGCTTCAAGAGTGTCGTCGGCGGCGATCTTTCCGTCGATTATCATTGCGGCTCTGTCGCAGATCTTCTCGACAAGGTCGAACAGGTGGGTCGAGATTATGACGCACTTGCCCGCTTCCTTCATTCTCAGGATAAAATCGCGCACATCTCTTGCGGCGATTATGTCGAGGCCGTTGGTGGGCTCGTCGAAGATTATGTATTCGGGGTCGTGCAGCACCGAGATGGCGATAGAGACCTTCTGGCGCTGGCCCTGCGAGAGCTTCGCGATCTTCTGGTCGGCGTAGCCGCCGATGTTAAAGCTGTCGAAGAGCTCGGTCTTGCGCTTGGCTGCCTCCTGCTTGTCAAGCCTGTGGAGGTCGGCAAAAAAATCGAACATTATATTCGCGGTCGATCTTTTGTCGAGCTGCAGGTCTGTGGTGAGGAAGGCCAGCTTTGAGCGCACGTCCTCGGGCGACCCGACAACGCTGATATCTCCGTAATGGGCGTCGCCCTTGTCGGGCTTGATGAGCGTGGCAAGCATTCTCATCGTGGTGGTCTTGCCTGCGCCGTTGGGTCCCAGCAGCCCGAAGACCTCGCCCGGTCTTGCCTTAAAGCTGATGCCGTCCACAGCGGTCTTGATACGCTGCTCCAGCCCGAGAGCCTTGCGCTGCTTTTCGCTTATCCTGAAGGTCTTGACAAGGCCTTCAACTTTTAATATATCCATGCTATCTCTCCTTCGTCATATCGCAGGTCGCGCCGTTCTTGGTTTCCTGCTGTATATTATAATATAGTATGTCCCCCAAAAAGTCCACCAAATTGAATTGATTATTCCGCACGGGGCGATATTTCGTCATCTTGCACAACCTGTGCGAGGGATAATTGTACCTAATGACGAGGAAACAAATTACAACGACAAACCCTAAGGCAGGCAAAAGAATAAAGGCAATACCGCACAACCATTGTGCGTCAGATGCACAGGGGTCGTGCGGTGTTGCCTTTATTCTGTTATCTGATGATCTTCGTTTTGCCCGCTGTCCAGCCGGGGGTGCCTTCTCTTGCAAAGCGGCTCCAGACAGAGCGCAGGGTGTCGCCTGCCTGTCGGCGCCTTTGCAAAGGGTATGCCAAGCCAGACCCTGCACCCGTTATGCCTGAACCCCTCAACATCTCCGTAGCTTGTATGTATGATGCCGCTCATCGTCTGTTCCTCCTGTGTCGGTTCTCGGTGAATGGATATATGACCAGTATAATACAAAACCGCCCCGATGTCAAACACGGGCGGCGGGTCGTTTTTCGCGGTCTTTCAAAAGTTAAAGACTTGTTAAGAATTTCTGTGTTATGATAGGAGCATAGAGAAGACCGATATACAAAACGGAGGTAAGCCTATGTTCCGAAGGATACTCAAAAAGGACCTGAAACGCAAGAAGACGATGAACATCGTTCTGCTGCTGTTCGTAATTCTCTGCTCGATGTTCGCGGCGGCAAGCGTCAACAACATAATCGCCGTGACGGGCGGCATCGAACACTACTTTGAGTTAGCCGAGATGCCCGACGTTGTGGTCGAGATCGAGTCCTACTCCGAGACCGATGCCGCAGAAAAGATACTCGCTTTGCCCTCGGTCAAGGACTACAAGATGACAAGGGCGCTGCTGATAATGGGCTCGAAGAATTTCAGCCTTGACGGCGAGGAACTGAAAAACTTCATCGCGCCCGTCGTTGTCCTTCCCGACAGCGAGCTGATAATCAACTGCTTTGACGGAGGCAACAGAAAAATAGAGAGCGTTGACGATGGCAGCTTTTACGCAAGCGCGGTATTCACGCGAAATCTTGACATCGAGGAAGGTGACGAGGTAGTGCTGAACGTGGGCGGCCTGAGCCTGCCGCTCAGGTATGCGGGGCAGTTAAAATACGCCCAAGCAGGCACCGAGGAATCGAGCGACCCCTTTATCCTGGTCAACAGCGGCGACTACGCCCGCATCGACGAGGAGGAAGACGCTCATGTGATGTTTCTTCGAGACATAGGCATAAACAACGCCGACCTTGACGAGCTTGAGGCCGCGGCGGAGGAGGACGACAGCATAACTGTCAGGACAAGAGATTCCTACAGGGAAGGATTTCTTTACGACATGATCGCGGCCTATGTGATGATGGCAATAAGCATAATGCTGCTGGTCACGGTCTTTGTGGTGCTCAAGTTCTCGATCGGCTTCACGATCGCCGAGGACTTCCGCGAGATCGGCGTGATGAAGGCCGTCGGCATAGACAACTGGAGCATCAGGCGGCTCTACATGATAAAGTACATGGCGATCGCGGTCGTCGGAGCGCTGATAGGCTTTGCGTGCTCGCTGCCGCTGACGGACCTGATGCTCGAGACTGTCTCGAAGAACATGGTGCTTGGCGGAGAGCACAGCAGCCTCATGGGGCTTTTGAGCTCGGCGGGAGTTGTTGCGGTGATACTGCTGTTCTGCTATCTGAGCACACGCAGGGTAAAGAAGCTCTCGCCGATAGATGCGGTAAGGAGCGGCCAGACGGGAGAGCGCTTCAAAAAGCGCAGCCTGCTGAAGCTCGGGCGCTCGCGGCTGCCGTCAACAGGCTTCCTTGCGTTCAACGATGTGCTGAGCGCTCCGAAGCAGTTCTGCATCATAACGCTCGTGTTCGCGCTGAACCTGCTGATGATAACCACGATGTCCGTCTTCTCGCTCACGCTCCGTGACGAGAGCATACACCAGTTCTTTGACATCCCCGAAAGCGACGCCTGCATACTTGAGCCCATGATGCTGCGCGATATGCTGATCGACCAGAGCAGCGCCGAAAAAACGATAGAGGACACGGAAAAGCTGCTGAGGGAAAACGATATGCCCGGCAGCTGCACCATCACGCTGTTTGTAAGGGGCAAGGCCTTCAAGGACGGCACTCAGGCAAAGCTCCGCTTCGGGGTGCTGAAGGGGCACACCGAGGATAAGCTTACCGTAGACGAGGGCAGCCTGCCGCAGAAGGACGATGAGGTGATGCTGACTGTCAGCGCTATGGAGGAGCTCGGCGCAGAGATAGGCGACCGCATAACGGCACAGATCGGAGACAGGGAGTATGAATTCATCATCACGGGCAGGCACTCGACCTTCCAGAGCAAGGTGGTCTTCCTGAACAAGGATTTTGACATGGGGAGTGTACCCTCAAACGGCACCGTAGGCGTTCAGATCAAGTTTGACGGCGACCCCGACAGGGAGCAGGTGGAAAAGAACATTGAAAGGCTGAGGGAGCTGATGGACACCGACAAGGTCTTCACCATTTCGGAAATGATAAAGAGCTTTACGGGAATAAGCGATATGCTTGACGCGATCAAGCAGATGATGATAATAATAACCGTCATCGTGACCGCGATGATCGCGGTGCTTATGGAGCGCTCGTTCATCTCGAAGGAGAAAAGCGAGATAGCGCTGATGAAGGCGGTGGGCGTTTCAAGCGGCAGCATCATCGCCCAGCACACGTTAAGGTTCGTGATCGTGTCGCTGCTGGCCTGCGTGATCTCGGGTGCTGTGTTGATGCCGCTGAGCGATCTGCTGATGAACCGTATCTGCCTGCTGATAGGCGACGTTTCGGGAATAAAGTGCGTCTTCGACCCGATCGAGGTGTTTGTCATCGCTCCGCTGCTTCTCGTCGGAGTAACGGCAGCAAGCTCGTTCCTGACGGCGCTTTACACAAGGACAATAAAGGCAAGCGACACCGCTTCGATCGAATAAGGAAATAGGGAGGATAATACCGTGAATACAGTTTTACAGGCGAAGGGACTTTGCAAGACATACATCGTGAACAAGAGGCAGAACAATGTGCTCAAAAACATCGACCTTGAGATCTCGGAGGGCGAGATGGTGGCCGTCATGGGGCCCTCGGGCTCGGGAAAATCCACCCTGCTCTACTGCGTGTCGGGAATGGACAGGGCGACCGCAGGCGAGGTCATCTTCAACGGCCGCGAGACCGCAAAGCTCACGGACAAGGAGCTGTCGCGGCTGCGGCTCGACGAGATGGGCTTTATCTTCCAGCAGATGTACATGATGAAAAATCTTTCGGTTCTGGACAACATAATCCTGCCTGCCGTGAAGTCAAAGAAGAACACCGAGACCCGCAGGCAGACCGAGGAGCGCGGCCTGCAGCTCTGCCGCAGGCTCGGAATAGACGATGTCGGCGGCAACGACATCAACGAGGTCTCGGGCGGCCAGCTGCAAAGAGCCTGCATCGCACGCAGCATGATAAACTCTCCCAAAATGATCTTTGCCGACGAGCCCACGGGAGCGCTCAACCGCTCAAGCTCCGACGAGGTGATGAACGAGCTTCTGTCGCTGAACCGCGACGGCACCACGATCATGTGCGTCACCCACGACCCGAAGGTCGCCGCTAAGTGCAGCCGCGTGCTCTATCTCGTTGACGGCGGCATCATGGGCGAAAAGGAGCTGGGGCATTTCGAGGACAGCGAAAAGTCCCTGCGCGACCGCGAAAGAGACCTGAATAACTGGCTCATGGAGCAGGGCTGGTAAGCCGCTGCACTTGCTTTATTTCCGCCGATGTGGTACAATGGTCTCGGGTGGTGATACTATGACAGATATTCTGATCGTTGAGGACGACAGGGAGGTCTGCACACTTCTGACAGACTTTCTGCGGGCCGAGGGCTACACGGTCTCGGCGGTGGAGAGCGGCGAGAGGGCGCTGGTGCTGTTTGAGCGCTACGGCGCAAGGCTCGTGGTGCTCGACATCAACCTGCCCGACGTGAACGGGTTTGCGGTCTGCTCGAAGCTGCGCGAGAGTGCCGACACACCGATCCTGATCGTCAGCGCAAGGACGGACAAGGAGGACAAGCTCAACGGGCTTGACCTCGGGGCAGATGACTACATCGAGAAGCCCTACGATATAGACATACTGCTCGCGAAGATCAAAGGCATCTTCAAGAGGCGCTACCAGCGGAGCCTGATCTCTGCGAGCGGCGTCACGCTGAACCTTGCGGACAGGACCGCCGAGATCGACGGCCGCCCCGTTGAGCTTGCGGCGAAGGAATTTGACCTGCTGGCGCTGCTTATTGAAAACCAGGGCAAGGCGCTGAAAAAGGAGTATCTGTTCAGCACCGTCTGGGGCAGCGACAGCGACTCCGAGCTGCAAACGCTGCACGTCCACATCAACCGCCTGCGGCAGAAGCTGGGCGACGACCCGAAGAACGCCAAGCGGCTGCTGACGGTCTGGGGCGTTGGGTACAAGTTCGTATGAGGGCGTGGAGAAGGCTGTGCATCGCAGCGATAGTGATATTTCTGGCGCTTGCGGCGGTGCTGAACGCCGTGCTTGTCCGACGGAGCAGGACGGCGGGCGGCGAGTACCGTGTCGAGGCGAAGCGCCTTGCCGACGAGATCACCGAAACGGGCAGCTATGACCTTGAAAAATATCCTCACCTGACGGGCGTATTCTCGGGGGAGGATCTGTACAAGAGCGACGAGAGTTATGTTATCATCGAGGCAGGCGGAACGCTCTACCGCGTCGAATACGAGCCCGAAGGCCAAAGCCGCCTGCTGATCGCCGTGAACTGTGTGCTGGGGGCGCTGTTCCTGCTGATGTGCGGGATAATGGCCTTCATTCGCAGGAACATAATCAAACCCTTCGGCAGGCTCAACAACGTTCCCAAGGAGCTTGCGCGGGGAAATCTTGCGGTGCCGATCAGCGAGGAAAAGAGCCGCTTCTTCGGCAAGTTCACCTGGGGCGTAAACCTTCTGCGCGAGAAGATCGAGAGCGACAGGCAGCGTGAGCTTTCGATGCAGCGCGACAAGAAGCTGCTCCTGCTGTCGCTTTCACACGACATAAAAACTCCCCTCTCTGCCATCAAGCTGAACGCCAAGGCGCTTGCCAAGGGCATCTACACCGACGAGGAAAAGCGCCGCGCTGCTGCCGAGAGCATCAACACAAGGGCAGACGAGATCGAGCGGTTCGTAAGCGAGATAACCAAGGCTGCAAGCGAGGACTTCATGACCTTTGAGGTGACGCAAGGCGAGGTCTTCCTGAGCGCTGTCATTTCTAAGATCAGCGCAAGATACACCCCGCAGCTGAGCCTCACGGGGACGGAGTTCGAGATCGGCAGCTACGGCGACTGTATTCTTTCCTGCGACCCCGACAGGCTTGCCGAGTGCCTGCAAAACCTTGTCGAGAACGCCATCAAGTACGGCGACGGCAGGAGGATAGCCCTGAGCTTTGACAAGATCGACGGCTGCCAGCTGATAACGGTCACGAACACTGGCTGCACCCTCGAGCAGAAGGAGCTGCCGCAGATATTTGCAAGCTTCCATCGCGGCAGCAACGCCGACAATATCAAGGGCAACGGCCTTGGGCTGTTCATCTGCAAGCGGCTGATGAACCTGATGGGCGGCGAGGTCTACGCCGAGATCAATGGCGGCTGCTTCTGCGCTTCTCTTGTCGTAAAGCTGGCATAAAAAACCAAATACAACAAAAGCCCCGAGAAGCGGTTTCTCGGGGCTTTTGCTGTTTGTTGTTCCATTTTGTCAGTCCTCGAGCGTGCAGCGCAGGACGTATCTTGAATAGCCGCTGTAATTGCAGGTGAACACCGACATATCCCAGTCGGCGGCGGCAAACTTCTCGTAGCTCGACTGCGCCTTGCCGAAGACCTTGATGACCTCGATGCCGTTTATGTATTCCGTGGTCACTGCGTTGAGCGCCTTGGTCGCCCTTACCGTCCTGCCGTAGTTTTCCTCATAGCCGAACATCATCAGCGCGTAGCAGACGATGCCGAGCGGCACCGTGACAAGCGCCGCCAGTCCAAGCTTCCAGCTGATAACGAACACATACACTAAAATGATGATCGGCGCTCCGATGCCCGTGGTGAACTCGGGCAGGATATATGCAAGGGTGGTCTCGATGCTGTCGATGCGCTCGACGATCGTGCTTTTCAGGGCGCCCGAGGGCTGGCTGATGACGTCGCCGAGGGAGTTCTCGTGCTCTATCCTGCCCTCGCGGCAGTGGTCGATGCACAGCACCGTTTCGGGGTTCTGATATTCCGAGACACAGCGCCTCAGGTGGAAGTCGTTGTACATCAGGTAGACCCCGCCGAACACGCGGTACATAGTCATAAAGCCCTCGCCCGTTTCGTCGTCGATGCGCAGCACACGGCAGCTGCCGTCAGCCGCGACCTCGTGTACGTTCGAGCCGAAGCCTGCCCGCTCAAGGGCGGAAAAATGATCTCTGCTCATGGATACCTGCCTTTCGCCGCTCACAAGGTTAGCTCTCGCTAACCCCTCAGCAAAAATTATCGGCCTTAAGACCGAGGTAAATTATAGCACCTTTCGGGCTCGATTTCTACTCCATTTTGTCCGCGATGCTCCACTGTGAAAAAAACACCCGCAGCACTTGACAAGCATTTACATCTGTGGTAAAATATTACACAAGAAAGGCGCAATTCATTGTTTTTAAGGCAACACCGCACGACTATTGTGCGTCAGAAACGCAGTCAGATTTTTCGTCAGAGTGACTAAAAACGACGCAGGCTTACTTTCGTA
>CAMNBY010000265.1 GCA_946533615.1 uncultured Clostridia bacterium | reverse complement strand
TTAACTTTTTTATAACACTTTTCGGTAGGGGGCAAAATTGCCCTCTACCTACCGAAAAGCATATAAACTTTTTCTTATTTGGCCGTAGAGTCAGCCGATTCGTCAGCCTGAGGAACAGGAGCATCCTCCTTCAGCTCGGGCATCATCATCAGGACCATGGTCATATTGCCGGAGATCTTGTCGCCCTTCTCTGCGGCCTCTTCGGCATTCTTGGCCTCGGACTCTGCGGGCTTCTCTTCCTCGCCTTCGCTGCCTTCTTCCTGAGCGGCCTTTCTTGCCTCTTCTTCGGCAACATTGCGGCCTGTTACGTCGTCAATGGCGCAAGTCGTAACAACGAGGCTCTGACGGGCGTTAGTAGGAAGCTTGTCAACAAACTTCTGGAGGTCATCGAACTTGCAGTTGAAGTCGAAAGAGATCGAGTATGCAGGGACCTCAACGGGGCCCTTGTCGCCTTCGATGACCGTCTGCTCGGTGGAGGTTCCTGCGATCCTGTCGAGCTCGGTGTCGGTCGTCTTGGGATCCGACACGATGTAAGCCAGAGTAACAGCGCTGTAAGCCGAGATGCTCAGGTTGGTGTTCGTGATGTTGTCTGCATCAAGAAGCTCGTCGATGGTCTTGGCGACCTCTTCGGAGTCCATCTTGGCGTAGAACTTACCGGAGGTTTCCTTTACTTCCTTGAGGGCATCCTCAACGTCCTGCTTCAGGTTAGCGTCCTGCTGTACCTCAGCGGCCTTCTTGTCTCTTTTAACTACGACTGCGTCATAGTCCTTGTTAGCTGTATCAAGGTCATTGAACTTAGGTCTGATGAAATACATTATACCGATCGCCCACACTGCGATGACCGCAAGGCCTATCAGTATTACCTTATCACGATATGTCAGTTTCATTCTTCATTTGCCTCCTTTGTTATCGTATCCTTGAGATAGAACTGGAGAGTGCTGATCTTTACGGGATCGCCTTCCTCGCCGGTACCTTCGTAACCGGTGAATACTACGTCCTTGAAGAAGTCCTGGCTCTTGATCTGCTCAACGAGCTTAGGCGCCAGAGCCTGCTCACCAACTTCGATCTCGGTGATAGTTACGAGTGCGGAGGACTCGTCATAGGTGAAGCCCTTGTAATTGATATCTTCGGAGGTAGAGTTTGTAGCCTTAGCTATATTATCGAAGATGTTCTTTCTGAGGAGAGGCAGGGAGTCGAGCTTCTCCTTAGCGTTCTCTACCTTTGATTTATAAGCATTGATCTGGTCGAGACGGGCGTGGAGCTGCTGGTTATCAGCGATCTCCTCGTCAAGCTTTCTGATCTCTGCGTTTACATCGTCTATATCCTTGCGGACGCTCTTTTCTCTCATTCCGATGAAGAACGAGATAGCGCCGATGGCGATAGCGGACGCGAGCACCACGATACCTGCTGTTATGAGCAGCGAGGTAGCGCCCTCAGTGGACTTACCTGTAGCGGTGTCGATCTCCAGCAGGTTGATACGCTCGGTCGCCTTGTTTCTCTTATACAGAGAACCGATGGCGTTGGCGAAGATGGTGAACTCGAAGTTCTCATAACCTGTGATCTGAGCGGGAACGCCAAGGATCGAAGCCTTGATATCCATGCCGTCCAGGGAGTCAACGAGCTTGATGAAGTCGTCGATCTTACCGTAGAGGATAACGTTCTCGAGTCCCGGGCCGCCTCTGGCCTTATTGAACTGCTCCATTCTGAAGATGTTCTCGTTGAGGGCCTCGGTGATGTAATCCTCGCTGTCATAGTCGGAGGGATCTATCGGAACGTATCTTGCGAATGCCATCTGTCCGTTCTCGAAGAGCGTCAGTCCGAGGAAGTTTTCGTCGAGCTGGCAAACGAGCAGCGGCATCTTTTCGGTATTGGTCTTGTCGGCAAGAACTATTCTCGAGATCGAGTTACAGCTGATGTTTACCGACTTGAGGTTGATGCTCATGATGTTGAAGAGCTTTCTGAAGGACTCAACTATCGTGCTGGGGCAGGCGGTAGCAAGCACCTTAACGGAACCGGGGTTCTCTTCTCCGGCCTCGCCTACAACGGTGTAGGAGATCGAGTACTCGTCGGAGATACCCATTTCCTGAGACATATGGTTCTGTACCATCTGAAGGAACTCGTTATTCTTTGCCTTAGGTACCACAAGTTCCTTGAACACGATGTTCGAGGAGGAGAAGGTAACGATAGCTTCCTTATCCATCATCAGCTCGGCCTTGAGGTTTGTAACGAGGAGGTCGGCAAGTCCGGAGAGGTTGATGACCTCACCGTTCATGATCATCTCGTCGGGCACATCAACTGTGAGCGACTTCTCGATCCTGATCTTACCGCCTGTATTATCGCCTTTAACAATGTGTACTTGTCTGTCCGAAATATCAAATGACAGCATTTATTCTTCACTCCATTCAAGTTTATTGATTTTTGATTTAAGTATTTTCCATACCGGCCATACCGCCATAGAGCAGCGGGAAGATACCGGCGAGGCAGAGGCCGATAGCGGCGCCCATGATAACGATCATAAGAGGTTCCATCAGACCAACGAGTCTTTCAACAGCGGAGTCTGCTTCTTCCTCGTAGAAGTCGGCAGTCTTTTCAAGGATCTCGTCCAGCGCACCGGATTCCTCACCGACGTAGATGATCGAGCAGAACATACCCTCGAAGATCTCGGTCTTTGTGAGAGAAGCGGAAAGCGGAGAACCCTGCTTAACTTCGTCAACTACCTGTATGAAGCACTTATCGACGTATGTGTTGTTAAGTATCTTGGACGAACGCTCGAGGCACTCGACCATCGAGATACCGCTCGAATAAAGCGAAGAAAGAGTTCTTGCGAATCTGCCCTCGTAGATCTTTACCATCAGGGGACCTACGGCAGGCATCTTGATCTTTACTCTGTCGAACCAGAGCCTTACAGACTCGACCTTGAGTCCGTAGATTATACCAAAGACGATAACAGCCACTGCGATCAGCAGGATGTACCATTTTGATTTAACAAAGTCAGAGAAGCCGAACAGCGCTCTTGACAGGGCGGGCATATCTTCCTCGGCCATCATTCCCGCGAACTGCGGCATGATGAAGGTAAACATACCGATTACCATTGCAACGCAGAGTATACCGAGTATGATAGGATATGTACTTGCGCTCTTTACCTTGTTGTTCAGCTTGTTAGAGTTTGCGTAGTAGTCGCTCAGACGCTGCATGGTCAGGTCGAGAGTACCAGAGGTCTCTCCTGCGTCTACCATCGAGATGAAGAAGTCAGGGAAGGTACCCTGTCTTGTTCTGAGGGCGTCGGTAAATGTGGCACCCTTGTTTACGTCCTCGTAAACGCCGAGCCAGGCCGCCTTTGCGCCCTTGTGCTCCTCTTCCTTGTACAGGATATCGAGAGCGCGGACGATGGTCAGACCCGAGGTCATCATAGCAGCGAGCTGTCTGCACGAGAAGGCAAGCTTCTTGGTGTTGAACCTGTAGGAGTTCTTCTTGCCGCCGCCGAGAGCTTCCGTGTAGCTTACGCAGAACAGCCCCATGTCATGTATTTTTTCCAGGACCTCCTGCGGGCTCTCAGCTTCGAGCGTGCCCTTGACAGTTTTGCCGGCGTTGTCCTTGGCAACGTAGCTGTAATTTTTCATTCTTTGGTTACACCTCCACAATACAATACGTTAACGGCCGTCCACACAAGCAGAATGGCCGCGCACAAAACGCATTTTTATAATTATAACATTTTTCGTTATAATAATCAAGGAAAAAACGGTATTTTAACTGACAAATTATCAGTGTCTTTTTTATTAAAACTGAACAAATTTAACAGGCGGCCGTTACAAAGCGCCTTTTTGCGCATTATGTTTTAGTTCATTCATTTACCATATTCATATCCGCGGGTGCTTCGGGGTCGCCGTCGGGTCTTTCGGCCTCGAGCATCGCCCTTATCTTATCCTCTCCGCGCTTTTCGCCGCCGATGATATAGGGGTGCTGCTTGGCGTAATGCCTGAAAGCCAGCAGATAAGCCACGAAAAAGCACACACACGAGCCCAGCACACCGCAAAGCACGGACGAAACAAATTTCATTCCCAAGCCCCGTTCGAAGCAGAGGAAGGGAAAATAAGCGATCTCGTAGAAGGCGGCGGCCTTCCCGTGAGGCTCGAAGGTGTCGCGGAAGATGGTAGGCGCAAAGCTCACCAGCAGCATGAAGAACAGGGTTATGGTAATGTTTATGCTGCTCCAGATCTCGTATGCGGCGTGTTTTTTTCCGTCGTCGATGAAGACGACGAGCTGGGTGATGAGGAAGACCGCAAAGGCTATCCACGAGCGGGTCGAGTCCTCCATAAGGCTGTTCCTGATGCCGCTGTCGGGCAGAGCGGAGATCAAGACGGGCACGATCACCATACCAATGACCGCAGCCAGCGCCGTCGCGACGATCATAAGGCCGATGCGCCCAAGGGTATAAAGCAGAAATTTAAGTGAATCCAAGGCACATCTCCCTTTCAGTCGTCAGCATTTACCGATACTTATACTATTATAATTATAACACGCGCAGCAAAGAAGTGCAATATGAAATTATGAAACCGTCAGAAGAAAAGCGGACAGCGATCGGGCAGAAAAAAAGCAGGGCGAGCCTGCCGGCTGTCCTGCTTTTATATTTTTACATTTTTGCTTTTTAGTCTATCGCGTCGGGCATCGACTTGTCCATAAGATCAAGCACCGAGGCGTCGTCAACGTTGTAATATCTGCCATTGACGTAAATGTTTGCGCCCTCCATATCCGAGGTGCGAATGTATACGAACTCTCCTCTGTCCACATCAATATAGTCATATTCCACCAGCTGATCTATGTCCACGGCGGCGATCTTCTTTTCTGGGTCGAAAGCCACGGGCTCGTAGTTCTTCATGATAAAATCCTTATACCACTGCTCGACCTGAGGAATGTCGGAGCGCAGAGCGATCACCCCCTTGACGAAGCCGTTCGCTCTCGGGGCCGCCTTGAAGCAGCCGATGGTCTCTGCGGCCTGCTTGCTTTGCAGCAGGCTGTCTACGTCGAGGTGATCCCCCTCGGAGCCCTCGGGCGCCTTGCCGAACTCCACGTCCGCGCCCTTCGGCGCAGGCCAGTATTGCAGCAGGCTCTGAGCGTCCTGCCGCCACTCGACGAAATGGCACTCCGCCGCTCCCGGCTGTATGCTCACATAGGCCTGACCCGAAAAGCTCCTGCCCGCCTTTTTCTCGATAAGATATATCAGGTCTGCCCACTGCTCGCGCTTGTCAAAGTCGAGCAATATATTTGCATCGGGCAGAAGGTCCCACTCCATATTCTCGGGGTACTCCCAGTTGTCGATGCCCCAGCAGATGTCCGAAAGCGCGGTATAGAGCGCGTAGGCCTCGGGCTGATCGGCAGAAGAGCAAGCCGTGTCTGTCGCCAGAGTCTCGGGCTCGGTGGCAAACGGCGTGTGAGTATCCTTATATACAGTCCCGTCCACCCACTGGCCGACCTCGCTGTCCTTGTCATGCCGCCATTGTACCAGCGTCGGCATAAACCTGGTCGGGTCAATTATCACGAACAGCTCGCCGTCCTGCGGCATATCGGGGGTGTAGATCTTGTTGCCGTCCTCGTCGTAAAGGGGTCTGAAGAGCGCCTGATCCTGATCGTTATATCCGCACAGGTTTGAGATGTCATAGCGCATCGGGCCTATGATCTGCGGCTCTCTGCCGTCCTTTATCAGGCAGGAGCAATAGGCCGCAGCGCTCTCAAAGGCTCTCTTCGCCACGGCATCAGCCTCCGAAAGAGCGCTCTCCTCAGCCGACACCGAAGCCGCAGGAGCGACCCCGTCAGTTTTTGAAGCCCGACCGAGTGCGATGGCTCCCGCCCCGACAGTTACCGCCAGCGCCGCTGCCACAATGCCCGCAGTTCCGCGCCTGAGCTTGATCTCACCGTTTGTTTCTGCCTTTTTCTCTGTAGTCGTTTCGATAATGTTGTCTCTCATGTCAGTACCTCCCATCTCGTCAAGAGGAATCATTTTAAGCATATCGTCTATGTACCTCATAACAGAATTCCTCCTTCTAAAAGTGCCGTCCTGAGCCTGCGCCTGTTCTTCGAGAGCAGCTTCTCCACCCGTCCGGGCTTCATTCCCTGCTCACGCGCTATCTCCGAGATCGGCTTCGAGTAATAGTAGCGGCTGATGAATATCTCGCGGTCGGGCGAGGGCATACTGCGTATGCACTCGGCAATTACGCGCTCGTTGTGTCGGGCATTCAGCTCGTCGGAGAAGTCAACTTCTATCCCCAGGTCGCGCTCGTCGTCGGGCAAAGGCTCGAAGCTCTTTACGGTCCTGAGCTTGCTGAGAGCGCAGCTCCGCGTTACCATCGAGACGTAGCCCTTAAGGCTCGCCCGAGAAAGATCAATTTCCATTCTTGTCCTCCAGATCTTGTAAAATGCGTCCGAGACCGCCTCGCGGCAGTCCTGCTCGTCGCCGAGAATGCCCGCGGCTATGCTGTGTGCCAGCCTTGAATATGCCGACATCGCGTATTCAAGGCCACGCTCGTCGTTCTGCTGCATGAGCCTGACCATCACCTCATCGGTCATATCTATCACCGCCTTGAAAGTACTTTCATACATATATACCACCCGCAGCGGCCGTTTTCAAAGAACAAACGGTGTATGAAATGTAAATAAATAATTAACGAACTCAATGCACAATGCACAATTAAATTGACAGCTGCCGTGAGGGTCGGCTTTGCGGGAAATAAAATATCCGCCGAAGGCACCACCTTCAAATTATCAGCTCTCCATTATTGGCTATCAATTCGGCACAGCACAAAGCCCTGATAGAACCACCCGCACACAAGCCTGCCTAACGGCTGCACCACCGCCTCATTCACAAAGTGAAACCGCCTCCCCTCCGGGGAGGCCTCGCCAATCTTTGCCAAGCGCCCGATTGAAAGCCGGTAGGGGAATTAAAAAAGACTTGCAATATTTTTATAAATGTAGTATAATGATTTGTGTATATCATTTTCAGAGAAACAAACAGATACAGGAGGCACAAATGAGCCAGCAGGATATTTTGAAATATGGCGTTAAGATAATAATAATCTTCCTTGTCATACCTCTCCATGAGTACGCCCACGCGTGGGCAGCCACCAAGCTTGGAGATAATACCCCAACATATCAGGGCAGACTGACCTTCAATCCCCTCGCCCATGTTGACCCCATAGGCGCGATATGTATATTCTTCACGGGCTTCGGCTGGGGAAAGCCCGTCCAGGTCAACCCCCTTAACTTCAAGAAATACCGCAAGGGCATGGCTCTCACCGCCGCCGCAGGCCCAATAATGAACCTGCTGCTGGGGCTTGTAAGCATCATCGTCTATAAGTTTCTCTGGGTGTCCTACCTTGCAAACCCCTCGGACGCCCTCTACTGGACGACCCTGATATTCTATTTCTTCACCGTGATAAACGTCGGCCTCGCGGCCTTTAACCTTATACCAATACCCCCTCTGGACGGCTCGAAGATACTGGGCTATTTCACACCGCCCAAGGTCGATAAGTTCTTCGCCGAGAATCAGCTCTATATCACCCTCGGCTTCGTGCTGCTGATAGTCTCGGGAGCACTGGACAAGCCCCTCGGCTGGGTGCAGAACGGAATGTTCTGGGTAATGGATAAGCTCACCTTCTGGGCAGAGCCCCTCGCACGGGCAATAATCAACTGACATGGCCGCTATATCATTCAAGCTCGAGACCTTTGAAGGGCCTATGGATCTGCTGCTGCACCTGGTCTCAAAGCATAAGCTGAATATCTATGACATCGAGATCTCGCTGCTGCTCGAGCAGTATCTCGACTATATGGAAAAAATAGAAGTGCAGGACTACGAGCAGGCCGCCGATTTTCTTGAAATGGCCGCAAGGCTCATCTATATCAAGACCTGCTACCTGCTGCCAAAGCCCGAAGAGGCCGAGGAGCTGAAAAAAGAGCTGGAAGGCAGAATGATCGAGTATTCGCTCTGCCGCCTCACAGCGCAGAAGCTCCGCGAGCAGTATGCGGGCGGGAGCATCTTCGTCCGAAAGGCGGTCAAGCTGCCCGTCAACAAGACCTACAGCCGCACCCACGACGTCACCGAGCTCTACAACGCCTATATGTCGATCTCGACCAAGGCGCGTGAGTACCACCCTCTTAGAGCCAACGTCTTTTCGCCTATCGTCGCTCATAAGATCGTCTCCGTGGAGTCCAAGATCACTCAGATACTCGAACTGCTCTACACCACCGGCAGCTTTAAGATGAGCGAGCTCTATGACGGAATGAGCGGACGCTCGGAACGCATCGCGGCCTTTCTTGCCGTGCTCGAGCTGACAAAATCGGGCAGGATAGCCCTCAATGACGATAATACCGAAGTCACGCTCCGCCGCGACTATGACCCCGACCTCGAAGAGGAGACCGACGAGGAACAGGAGATCCCCCTCGCAGAAGACGGCGAAACGCCCGAAGCTGCGGCGGTTGAGGCCGCTCCCGAGGCAGAGATCAGCCCCGAGGAAACCACCGAGGCGGAGGAGATCCCCCTCGCGGAAGAAGGCGAAAATCCCGAAGCTGCGGCGATTGAGGCCGCTCCCGAGGCGGAGACCAGCCCCGAGGAAAACGCGCAGGCAGAGACAAAGCCGGAATACAACTACGAGATCGACATAATACCCGAGCCGAGCCGCGAGGTCCACCCGACACCGCAGTCCGCAAGTCTCGCTATCTCCCCTCACAGGCTGATGATGGCAGAACCCGCAGTTCCGGCCTTCGCGCCGATGTTCTCGGAGCAGGAAAAGGCTCCCAAGCCCGAACAGGAGCTGGAGACCGAAACACAGCTTACGCCCGACACTCAGCCCGAACAGGCAGCCGAGATCACGGCTGAGACAGAGCCCGAACAGGCGCAGGAGGCCGAGACAGAACCGACCCCCGACATTCAGCCCGAACAGGCAGCCGAGATCACGGCAGAGACAGAGCCCGACCGGGCGGAGCCTTCAAGACTTCCCGAGGACACGGGCTTCACGCTGAAGGCAAACCTCTGGGGAGAGCGCTGGTACTGGGGAAAGCCGCAGGACCGCGGTCTAAGGCTTAATACGAAAACGAGGATAAACTGATGACAGACAACGAAAAGCTGGCAGCCGTAGAGGCGATACTCTTTGCGGCGGGCGACCCCATAGACGAGGACAAGCTCGCGATAGCCTCGGGCATCGAGCTTCGGGAGATCGACATGGTGCTTGCCGACCTTGAAGAAAAATACAGCGCAGATAACAGCGGCATAGAGCTGCTGAGGCTGGACGGCAGTTTGCAGCTTGCCACAAAACGCCGCTACGCAGATATGATAAAGGAAGCCCTCGAGATACGCCGAAATTCGGCGCTCTCCCCTGCTGCAATGGAGGTGCTGACCATCGCGGCCTACAACCAGCCCGTGACCAAGTCCTTCATCGAACACATCAGGGGCGTTGACTCCTCGGGCACGGTGAATTCGCTGGTGGAGAAAGGGCTGCTCTGCGAGGCAGGCAGGCTCGACCTTCCAGGCAGACCGATAGCATATAAGACTA
>CAMNBY010000264.1 GCA_946533615.1 uncultured Clostridia bacterium | reverse complement strand
TAACGATAAAAATGGAAAAACCCGAGGATAAGAACGCCTTCAAACCCTACTCCCTGAACGGCTATGTTATCGAAAAACCGCTCACCAGCGACAACAGCGGCTTCTCGAAATGGGGCTTCTGCCGCAAGGACGGAGTGGAGTATTTCATCAAGGAGTTCGTAAATCCCGTCTATCCCTCCGATTCGGTAAAGCTTGCCGAGGACATCAGGCAGCGCAAGATAAGCCAGTGCCTCGAATGGTTTGAAGAAAAGAAGCGTATGTATAAAAAAATACATGACAGCCAGACGGGAAACCTTGTCGAGCCTGTTTCGTTTTTCCGCAACGACAGTCACTTCTATCTCGTTACCGACAAGATAGAAAAGAGCAACCTGGATTATAAGACCATAAGCACCTTCGACCTTGACCGCAAGCTCGTACTGCTCAAGGTCCTTTCATCGTGCTTTATGAAGCTTGCAAAAAACGGCGTTGTCCATGCCGACATCAAGCCCGAGAACCTGCTGGTCAAGGAGACCAAGGGCGGGTTCCTGACGATCAAGGTCATTGACTTCGACGCCAGCTACCTCGAGGATAAGCCGCCCTTCGGCGACGACATTCAGGGCGACCCCGTCTACTACGCCCCCGAGACCTTCCTTGGAATAATGGAGGAGGAAGTCACCCTCACGCCGAAGGTAGATGTCTTCGGACTGGGCATAGTTTTCCACCAGCTGCTCTGCGGAGAGCTGCCGACCTATGATACCAACGAGTATGACTATATATACGAGTGCGTCCTGAACGGCGACCGCCCGCAGCTCAACGAGTCGATACCTCAGGCGCTGAGAGAGCTTATCGACAGGATGCTCAGCCGCGAGTACACCGACCGCCCCTCAATGGAGGAGGTGCTTCAGCTGCTCTCGAACAACGGCAAAAAGCCTGCAGCTGCCGTTTCTGCTCCCGCCGCAGAAGAAAGCACAAGAGGCGGCCTCGTAATGGGAACAGGCCTAAAGGCCGATGCTGAGCCGCCCAAAAAGCCCAGCAGATTTGTAAGCGCCACCGACTTTGATCTTTGAGGAGAACCTGATACCAAATGTGGAAATGTGAGATCTGTGAAACGCAGAACGAAGACAGCGTAAGCTTTTGCTATATCTGTAACGCGGCAAAGCCGACAGCGCCTCAGCCCGTGATAAAGCCCAAGCCATCGCAGCAGGAGCGCCCAAGGACCCTCGAGGACGGAACGCCCATTCCCGAGGGACGGCCGAAGATCGCCAATGCCGACGTTGCGACGCTCGAGCCTGCGGCCGAGGCTGTGCCTCCTATGAAGTTCATACCCAAGGACGGCCCCGACATCAGCTGGGAGACGCCTCCCGTGGAGAAGCCCGAAGCTTCTCCGCCGCCTGCTAAGGACTGGGTGAAGGAAATGCCCTCGGTGGTAAAGCCGCGTCCCTCGGGTGACAGCACGCACAGTTCTTCGCTTCACACTCCCGAGATCTCCGAGGAAAAGCCAAAGACCGCATCTAAGAGCAGATATGCCGCAAGGATGGCTATACGCGGAGCGCTTGTTGCCGCGAACATCGGCCTTATTATATGGAATGTCGTAAACATCACCAGCGTGCTGATGTAAGCATCCCGAAGAAAGGAACGGACTATTTTGAAACGAGATTATCCCCTTAGAAAAGGCAGCTATGACGGAAAGCTCAGCGAGGACATCGTTGAGTTCGTAAGAAAATATAACTTTGCCTATAACGATGATTCTCCAAGGGCGAAGCAGCCTGCCGCCGAAGAGCCGAAAAGCCCCGTCGGAGTGACCGATAAGCTTGATGTCGTGCCTGTACAGCCGACACCTGCTGTCCCCCGTCCGCGAGCAGCTTCGGAGACGCAGCGTCCCTTTCGAGACGTGAGCCCCGCCCCGCAGCCAATGATGGCTGCGGCTCCCTCTCAGCCCGAGAAGAGCAACAAGCTCATACTGATAATCGCGGGCATCGTTATTGCAGCAGGCATCGGCACCGCAGTGGCGCTGCTTCTGCACAATGACGACAGCAGCAGCGGCTCCAAGAAGAGCAAGTCCGACAGCAAGGACAGCGGCGCAGCCATCGTGGCCGACGACAGCGACGAAGCACCCGCAGTTATCGAAGAACCCGACGAGCAGCAGCCAAGCCTGCCCGAGACCGAACCTGTCACGGACTCCGCCCCCGACGAGGAGGAAAGCTCCGAAGAAGAAAGCTCCGAAGAAGAAAGCTCCGAAGAGGATACCGAAAGCGAAGAGGAACCCGAGTCCTCCGAGGACAGCGACCCCGGTGTCGTTGAAGTCCGGGACCCCGACAGCGCTTCCGAGGACGATCAGCAGCCCGATGAGGACGTCGAAGTCGAGTATGATATGATCTACAAGAGGGGAGACCTCGACCTGGCGACAAAGCAGCGCCGTTACGTCCTCATCAAATCTAAAGTTTCGACCGCGTACGACGAGCTGTACTCAGGCGCAGACGGCGACCTCAGCGCTCTTTATACAGATCAGGGAAGCAAGCTTTGCGAGCTTGACAAGGAGCACGATTACTACAAGTTTTACAGTAATAGCCTAAACAGAGAGCTGATCGTCGTCATTCAGGACGAGCCCACACGTGTTGGCGACGGAAACCCGGACAACGGTTTCGGACAGTTAAGCGGCGGCGAGGGTAACGGATAATGAGCAAAACAAAAACCAGGATCTTCGGTGCCGCCGAGATAATGCTCCTTATGCTGCTGCTGCTGCAAGCGGCGCTGGTGGTGCTGTTTGTTGTTCCGCAGTTCAGCGGGAAGCTTGCGGTGATGCTTGTTGAAAAGAAGGAATACACCGCCGCAGAAAAGCTCATCACCAGCCAGAATATCAAGAACTCGAAGGACATCAGCTCGTGGATCGACAAGCACCTCTCGAACGAGCTTGACGACGCCGCCGAGGCAGGCGGAGAGCGCTCGCAGAAGGTAATGGATCTTGCGCGTACTCTTGATTCAAAGGGCTATGACTGCACCAAGGCGATGGAGGATTCCTTTGTGTCTCAGGTGAACAGCAAAAACTATATGGACAACGGCGGCGTAAGCGCTGTGTCGCTGCTCAATGTGCTGAGCCGCAGCGAGGATTATTTCGACCTTACAGAGGTGGTCTCCGAGGCGGCAAGCTACGAGCAAAAGGCCCTGCTGGACAAGATAAATCTCTACCGCAAGGAAAACGGCCTGTCCGCCCTGAAACAGGACGACCACATTGACAGCGCCTGCTCGGATATGGCGGCGTTTATCCTCGAGAACATCGACTTTCTGAACAGCGAGGATTTCCGCTCGGAGTTCTCTGATCTGAGGAAAGAAAAAAACACCGAGCTCTCCGAGAAGGCAGTGCAGATCAGGAGCTATAATTTTATCGGCTATATCAACAGCGAGAGCACAGGCCTCTACATCAGCAAGGCCGGCGATGTCTTTGACAGCCTCAGCGCCGAGCAGCTTGTGGCGATCGTGAAGGATCACGACTATCTCGGTATCGGCACAGCCTACGACCCCGACACCGAGAGCTTCGTATGGTACGTCGAGGCCATCGACACCGCGGAATAAGATAAGGGCAACACCGCACGACCCGCGGCTAACGCCTCTGCACATCATCTGCTTGCCAGCTTTCCGTCATATTACCCAAATTCTCCTT
>CAMNBY010000263.1 GCA_946533615.1 uncultured Clostridia bacterium | reverse complement strand
CTTACGAAAGTAAGCCTGCGTCGTTTTTAGTCACTCTGACGAAAAATCTGACTGCGTTTCTAACGCACAATAGTCGTGCGGTATTGCCTTTACTTTTTGCCGCGGATGTGTTATAATATAACCGTAGTACCGTGTCATCAGAGTAAACCGTTAAAGGAGGCTATGTCATGAATGAGGTGTTTTATGAAACAAACACAGGCGGACGTATACCCTCGGGGCTGCCGGGAGGGTTCTTTATCTACGAGGCAGGCGGCGACGAGAAGATACTGTTCGCCGAAACGAATATCGTAAAGATCTACGGCTGCGAGACCTACGAGGAGTTCATTGAGTTCGTGGGCGGCTCATTCAAGGGCATGGTACATCCCGACGATCTCAACAAGATACAGAACGAGATACAGGCTCAGACTATATTCGGCGAGAAGCGACACGACTATGTCCGCTACAGAATGAAGACCAAGCAGGGAGAGGTGCGTTACATCGAGGACTTCGGCCACCTGCTGCACTGGAAGAACGGCATGAGCTTCTACTATGTTTTCATCGTGGACGTTGACCGCAACGAGTTCTACAACCGCAGGCGCAATTCCTACGCCGAAGCGGAGATCCTTTCCGCCAGCAACGACACCGACCCTCTCACAGGGCTCTGGAATATGCCGTTTTTCTATCAGCGAGCTCAGCAGATGATCTCCTCGCCGCGGGGCAGAAGAATGGATATTTCCTTTATCCATTTCGACATTCCGAACTTCAAGCTGTATAACGAGCGTCACGGCTTCAAGCTTGGCGACGAGCTGCTCTGTGACCTGGCAAAGACCATAAGCAGTGTCTTCTCCGACGAGATAGCCGCCCGCTTCTCGGACGACCACTTCTTTGTCTGCGAGACAGGCGACAGGGAAAAGATACCGCAGAAGGTCGAGGCCGTCTATAAGCGTATGCTCCTCTCGGACGACCCAAGCAAAAGGGTAAGGATAAAAGCAGGCGTATACTATCTTGATGACCGCCACCCCGAGGTGGGTCTTGCCTGTGACCATGCAAGGCTCGCCTGTGACAGCATCAAGAGCCGCCACGACGTTTATTTCTGCGTTTATGACGAGATGCTACGCGACAGGCTCAGGCGCCAGCAGTATGTTGTTGACAATATCGACGGCGCTATCGAGAAGGGCTATATAAAAGTCTACTATCAGCCGGTCATCAGAGTCGGGAACGGAAAGATCTGCGGCTATGAGGCGCTGGTGCGCTGGAGCGACCCGACCGTCGGCCTGCTCTCTCCTGCCGATTTTATCGAGACGCTCGAACAGTTCCACCTGATACACCTTATTGACAAGTATGTGGTAAGACGGGTCTGCGAGGACTATATACAGCTTGTCGGGAGAGGCGAGCCCGTGGTGCCTGTGTCCGTGAATATATCACAGCTTGATTTCGAGCTCTGCGACATCTTCGGCTATATCGAGCAGACCCGTGCCGAGTTCGGCGTCCCCCGTGAGATGCTCGACCTTGAGATAACCGAGAGCGCCCTCAACGACAACGTCGGCTACATCAAGGGCGAGTGCGACAAGATGAAGCAGCTGGGCTATCATATCTGGCTGGACGACTTCGGGAGCGGCTACTCCTCGCTCAATTCCATGGCGGAGTATGATTTCGATGTCCTCAAGCTTGACCTGATCTTCCTGCGCAACCTTGACCGCAACCCGAAGACGGGGCCGCTGATGACCTACATCATCGAGGGCTCGCGCGGAATGGGTCTCGAGCCGCTCTGTGAGGGCGTTGAGAACGCCGAGCATTTCGACTTCCTGAAGCACACCAAATGCGAGCGCGCCCAGGGCTTCTATTTCGGAAAGCCTATGCCGCTGGAGGAATCCCGGGCCTATACCCGCGAAAAAGGCCTTGAGTGGGAGGACAGCGCTGACCGCCCGTGAGCTTAAGGCAATACCGCACGACTATTGTGCGTTAGAAACGCAGTCAGATTTTTAGTCACTCTGACGGAAAATATGCAAGTTTATAACGTGCAAAGCCGTAAGGCGTTAGTCGTGCGGTGTTGCCTTAATACCCGTCCTGCTCCCGCAGACAGCGGAGGAGACCGCTCTCCCTCACGCTGCTGCGGGCTTTTGCGCTTCGTTGACAAATCGTTCCTTCGGTGATATAATTATAATCGGTATAAAATTCGCTGTGGGCAGCAAGGACGGAGCTATGAAACTTAAACACCTTTTTGCGGGTGAGACCGATAATACCTTTATCCAGTTCTTCCGATATATCTTTGTCGGGGGGCTGGCCTTTGTTGTTGATTACGGCACCCTCGCGCTGGCTGTCGAGGTCTTCGGCATGAACGACAAGATCGCCTCGGTGATCGCCTTTGTGCTGGGGCTGGCGGTAAATTACCTGCTCTCGACCCTCTGGATATTCAGACACTCGAAGATAGACAACCGCCTCGCCGAGTTCGCTGCCTTCGCCCTGATCGGCGTTATCGGCCTGCTGATAAACCTTGGCATAATCACCTTCTTTGACGAGGTCGTCGCCCCGAGACAGCCGATCAGCGCTATCCCCAAGGACAAGTATTACCTGATCGGAAAGCTTGTGTCAACGGCGGTGGTGTTCGTCTGGAATTTTGCAGCGCGGAAGTTCATTATATTTGACAAGAAATAAACGGGAAGGAAGTTACGGGATATGGAAACAAAGGCTAAAAAGAAGGTAGTCATAATCGGCGCCGGGCCCGCAGGCATCACCGCAGCCGCAGAGCTGTCAAAGCACAGCGATGACTTTGATATAACCCTCCTCGAGGAGTC
The DNA here is from genome assembly GCA_946533615.1 of uncultured Clostridia bacterium. Classification (GTDB taxonomy): domain Bacteria; phylum Bacillota; class Clostridia; order Oscillospirales; family Ruminococcaceae; genus FB2012. The sequence continues at coordinate 22,115 of CAMNBY010000263.1, read as the reverse complement.
TCAGCAGCTGGGCGGCATCTCACGCACCGTGCGCTATAACGGCAACCGCATGGACATCGGCGGCCACCGCTTTTTCTCAAAGTCCGAGGAGGTAATGAACTGGTGGAAGGAGCTCATGCCCGTTCAGGGGAAGAACTCCTTCGACGACGAGCTCCTTGGCAGGGAGAAGCCGCTTGAAAAAGGCGGCCCCGACCCCGAGACCGAGGACGTCGTTATGCTTGTCCGCGAGCGCGTCTCAAGGATATACTACGACCGCAAGTTCTTCGATTATCCCGTTTCCCTGAAGCCCGACACCATAAAGAATATGGGCTTCCTCACCACGATGAAGGCCGGGCTCAGCTATCTGTACAGCTGCGTGTTCAAGAAGCCCGAGACAAACCTTGAAAACTTCTATATCAACCGCTTCGGACGGGTGCTTTACAGTATGTTCTTCGAGGGCTACACCGAGAAGCTCTGGGGCAGGCACCCAAGAGAGATCTCTGCCGACTGGGGCGCCCAGAGAGTAAAGGGTCTCTCTATCATGGCCGTGCTCAAGGATATGTTCAAAAAGCTCTTCCACATAAGATCGGGCAAGGTCGAGACCTCGCTCATCGAGCAGTTCTGGTACCCGAAGTACGGCCCGGGTCAGCTCTGGGAGCTGGCCTGCGACAAGGCCGTTCAGGGCGGCGCGAAGCTCTGCAAGGGCTATAGGGTCAAGCGCGTGCTCGAGGAAAACAAGCGCATCACCGCCGTTGTCTGCGACACTCCCGAAGGCGAACGCATCATCGAAGGCGACATCTTTATCTCCTCGATGCCTGTCAAGGATCTTATAATGTCGATGCAGGGCGGCGATATGTGCCAAAAGGTAAAAAAGATCGCCTATGGCCTGCCTTACCGTGATTTCGTGACCGTCGGGCTGCTGGTCGATAAGCTCAAGCTCAAAAACCTTACCGCCAAAAAGACCCTCGGGAACATCGTTCCCGACTGCTGGATCTACGTTCAGGACAAGGGCGTGAAGCTCGGACGCATACAGATCTTCAACAACTGGTCGCCCTATCTTGTGAAGGATCCCGAGCACACAGTCTGGATCGGCCTTGAATACTTCTGCGCCGAGGGCGACGAGTTCTGGAATATGTCAGCCGAGGAGTGCGCAGACTTTGCCATCAGCGAGCTCGTCAAGATGGGCGTCATCGACCGCGGGAACGTGCTTGACTTCCACCGCGAGCGCGTAAAGAAGGCCTATCCTGCCTATTTCGACACCTACAAATATTTCGACAGGGTGGTAAGGTTTTTGAACAAGTTCCCGAACCTCTACTGCGTCGGCAGAAACGGCCAGCACAGATATAACAACATGGATCACTCAATGCTCACGGGCATCTGTGCCGCAAGAGCGATCGCCGAGGGCAGCACCGACAAGAGCGCTCTTTGGAGCGTGAACACCGAAAAGGAATATCACGAAACAAAGTAAACATCGGGCGGTATCTGAAAATGCAGAAAACATACAACAGGATAAACACTTTCTATAATGCGGTCGGCGCTCACCCGTTCTGGTGCGCCTTCCTTCTCTGCGTGCTGCTGACGCCGCTTTGCTTCGGCGATGTGATAAACATCACGGACGGCGGCTATATGCTGATGTGCCTCGTCTATATCCTTGCCTGCTGTGCAGGCGTGATATATCTTATAAAAAAGGCAGGCAGGAGCAGCAGGCTCGCTGTTGGCGCAGCGCTTGCGGGAACGCTTATGGCAGGCCTTGCGCTGATAAAGCTCTTCCGCGGCACCGAGCATCATATTATATGGATATTCGCAGGCATGGTCGTTCCCGTGCTGCTGTTCGGGGCTCTGACCTTCCGCGACCGCGAGAACAGCGACAGACACCGCGCTTTCATGATAATGGCAGCAAGCTTTTCGATAAAGCTCTGCTATGTGCTTTACACCTCTGTCTACACCCGACAGAACGATGTCGGCTCCTTCGGCGGTAAGGCAGGACACGCAGGCTATATCGAGTACATTCTTAAAAATCGCAACCTGCCCGACTTTGACCCGAGGCGGGTCTTACAGTATTATCATCCGCCGCTGCATCACACGATCTCGGCGGTCTGGATCTATATCTGCGAGGAGGTCTTCGGAGCCTCGCGCAACCATGCGAGGGAGTCTCTGCAAATGCTGATGCTCTTTTACTCCGCGGCTGCGGTGATAGTCGTCTATAAGCTGCTGAGGCACTTCGGCTTCAAGGGCAGGGCGCTGCTGCTGCCGCTTGCGCTCTTTGCCTTCCACCCCTCGTATATCCTCTCCTCGGGAGCTATCAACAACGACCAGCTCTCAAACCTTCTGACAGTGCTCACCGTGCTGCTGACGATGCGCTGGTGCAAGAAGCCGACCCTCCGCAACATTATCCCGATCGCCTTCTCGATCGGCTTTGCGATGATGGCGAAGCTGAACGCAGGCATCGTGGCGCCTGCCGTGGCGGTGATGTTCCTCTGGCAGCTGATAAAGAACCAGAAGCAGCTGAAATACTTCATGAAGCAGTTCTGCATCTTCGGCGTGATCGTGTTCCCGCTCGGCCTGTGGTGGCAGGTGAAGAACAAGATCCTGTATAATATGCCCTTTGACTACGTCCCCAATATCGGTACCGAGCACCAGTTCGTGGGCGACAACATATTCGGGCGCCTGACTGACTTCTCGCCAAAGCAGTTCTCAACGGTGTTCGAGTGCTTCGAGCAGTACGGCGACTCCTACGACGAATACAATCCCATAGTAGCGATCCTCAAAAACTCGGTCTTCGGCGAGAGGATAGACGTAGAAAACTTCCCGAACGGCAACGTGATCGTGCCGACTCTGCTTTTCTGGCTGGGCGCGATACTTGCAGTGCTGGCTGTTGTCCTGACAGTGGTGTTCATCTTTAAGAAGAGCACCAAGCTGCCCCTTTATGCGAAGATCTTTTTTGCGGGCTACTGGGCGTTTGCGATGTATTATTTCTTCCTGTTCTGCTATCTTTTCCCCAACACCTGCACTCAGAATTTCAGGTATATCCAGCCGCTGCTGGTGGTGGGCGTGATGCAGTACGCCATGTTCTTCGACGAGCTGGAGTCAGGCGAGGACTCAAAGCTGAAAAAGGTCTTCATCAACGGTCTGACGGCGGCGCTGGCAGTCTTTGCACTGTTGTCCGTGGTCACTTATCTGCTGGTGGGCTGGTATTTTTAAACCCACAGCTTTCAACGGGAGGCTGCTATGCAAAAGCACATAACAAAAGACCCCAAAACGGGCGAGCTTCGCTGCTCCTGCTTCAAGCGCTGCGGCGGCTGCCAGCTGGACAAGCCCTACTCCGAGCAGCTTGAATTCAAGCAGCAGAAGGCCGAGCGTATGCTTGGCGGTTTTTGCAGGGTCGAGCCCATCATCGGCATGGACGATCCCTACCACTACAGAAACAAGGTCCAGACAGCCTTTGCCCGTGACGGCAGAGGCCGCCTGCTCTCGGGCGTGTTCCAGTCCTCGTCGGGGCGTGTGGTCGCCACCGAGGACTGTATGCTGGAGGACGAGCACTGCACAGCCGCAGTCCTCACGGCAAAGCGCCTGATGACGTCGATGAAGATCCTGCCCTATGACCCTCAGACAGGCCGCGGCCATGTCAGGCATATCCTTACACGCTACAGCCGCACGACGGGTCAGCTGATGCTCTGCATCTGTGCCGTCAGCCCTGTGCTGCCAAGCAAGCGCAGCTTTGTGAACGCTCTCGTAAAGGCCCACCCCGAGCTTGCTTCGGTGGTGCTGAACGTTTCGGCGGCGCAGCTGCCGCTTATGCTCGGGAACCGAAATATCGTGCTTTACGGCAAGGGCTTCATCGAGGACGAGATACTCGGCAGGCGGTTCTGCGTTTCTCCCGAGTCCTTCGGTCAGGTCAATTCCGTAATGACAGAAAAGCTCTACTCCGCAGCTATCGAGGCCGCCGACCTCCGCCCCGACGACACGCTCGTGGACGCCTACTGCGGCACAGGCACGATCGGCATCATCTGCGCCGACAGGGCAGGACAGGTCATCGGCGCCGAGCTTAACCCTTCGGCCTGCAAGGACGCCGCCGCCAACGCCCGACTTAATTCTGTCAATAATATCCGCTTTGTAAACGAGGACGCGGGGCGCTTTTTAGAAAGCTTTGCCAGTGAGGGCGGAAGACCCGACGTCGTTATCCTTGACCCGCCGCGAGCGGGCAGCGACAAGCGCTTCCTCGACACCCTCTGCCGCCTTGCACCCGAGCGGGTGGTCTACATCTCCTGCAAGATCGAGACCTTGCAGCGCGACCTGCGTCACCTGACCCGCAGCGGCTACCGCGTCACCCGTATCCAGCCCGTGGATATGTTCCCGCACACAACGGGCATCGAAACTGTCGCCTCACTTTCGCATAAATAAAAAACGGCCAAACGGCCGTTTTTTGTTTGCTCTGTTTATTTGTCCGCCGACCCGCCGCACAGCTCGATGATCGCGTGAGCGTACATCAGGAAGTTGTCGCGGAAGGTGCTGAGGGATATGTGCTCGTCGGCGCCGTGCATATTGTTCTGCTCCCAGGGGTATTCGGCACCGAAGGCCACGCCGCCCTTTGTGTTGTGAACATAGGTTATGCCGCCCTCGGCGATGCACTCGCCCTTCTCGCCGCGTACTTTTTCATAGACAGACAGCAGGGTCTGCACCAGCCGCGACTCCTCGGGAACGTGGTGAGGCTCCATGCCCTCGCACTCGTCGATGACAAAGCCCGCACCCTCGAGTGTCCTGCGTATGATGCCGCTGATCTCGGCGTAGCTGCGGTCGATGGGGTAGCGTATGTCTATGCCGCCCGTCAGCCTGCCGTTTTCTGTCCTGAGTATGGTCAGGGCGCAGGTCATGTCGCCCGTCAGCGGGTCGGAAAAGCCGAGCCCTGCGCTCTTTCCGTTGAACTCGCCGTGAGGGAAGAGCTTTGCCAGAGCACGCAGCTGCGGAGCCTCGCCCTTGTATCCCGAGAGGAACTTTGTGACGGCGTTCTCGCCGTTTTCGGGACGTGAGCCGTGTGCGGCGTGACCCGTATAAAGCACGCCGTCGGCGACGCACTTGTCGGGGATAGCATTGATGACAGAACCGCCGCTGATCTCAAAGCCCTCGTAAGGCGCCGAGAACATCAGGTGTACCATACCTTTCTCGCAGTTCAGCACAGGGAAGGAGCCGTCGGGTGTCACGACCATTTCGGGGAAGGGCTCGCGCTCTGCGTAGTATTCGATGTCCTCACAGCCCTGCTCCTCGTTGCCGCCGACGACCATTCGGAAGCTGCTTGAAAGCTTGACGCCAAGCTCCTTAAGGCACTTGACGGCGTACATCACCGCAACCGTCGGGCCCTTGTCATCGATCGTGCCGCGCCCGTAGACTGTGTCGCCGACAAGAGTTGCGCGGAACGGCGGATAAGTCCATTCATCGGCGTTTGCGGGAACAACGTCAGCGTGGCTGAGGATAGCCAGCACGGGCTCTTTGCCTTCCTGCCAGTCCATTGCAATAACTCTTTGGTCAATATTTCGGACAGCAAGCCCTATCTCCTGTCCGAAATTCTGTACCCATTCAAGGGCTCTTGCGGAGCCCTCTCCAAAGGGCTTGCCCTCCTCGGGCTTCGGGTCGCGGAACGAGCTGTCGATAGAGCAGAGCTCGTCGAGCCTTGCCAGCATCTCGGCCTCGTGTTCCTTGTAGTATTGTTCGATCTCTTTTTCAAGCATTGCGCTCACTCTTTCTGTCTGTATTGTAATTATTTTATTTCTTCGTGCGCCGCCTTATCCAGCCTGCCGAGCTCATCTTGTACTTGACCGCAGCAAAGGCCGCCACAGCCCCGCAGAGATAAACCGAGTATTCGATCGTGTATTTCATCACATACTGTTTTATCCCTCCCGAGAACTCAACGTAATTGTAGATCATTATCATTGCGCTGCGCGAGCTGTCGGGGTCAAAAACGTTGAAGATATAATAGTACATCACCGCGCAGCAGATGCCTGCCGACACTATGTAATAAAGCGTGTGCCGGACTATCGCGGTCACGTCCTCGGGGACGAAGCTCCAGGTCGAGACCGCTACCACCGCGACCCTGATGATGTGCTTGATGTAGTTCTCGTAGTCCGCCCAGAGGGAGTAATTCTCGGTGATGAAAAAGATGTACCAGATGCTGCCGACGTGCAGCGCCGTCATCAGCAGCGCCCACAGCGGCGAGAGCTTTTCAAATATCTGCTTGCTTTTGTGCAGTGTAGCCATAGCCTTATCCTCTTATTCGTCAAGCTTCAGTACCGACATGAACGCCTCCTGCGGCACCTCTACAGAGCCCAGCTGGCGCATACGCTTCTTGCCTTCCTTCTGCTTTTCGAGCAGCTTCTTCTTTCGGGTTATGTCGCCGCCGTAGCACTTGGCAAGCACGTCCTTGCGCATCGCCTTTACGGTCTCGCGGGCGATGACCTTGCCGCCTATCGCAGCCTGTATCGGTACCTCGAAGAGCTGTCTCGGGATATTTTCCTTAAGCTTTTCGGCTATCCTTCTTCCGCGCTGGTAGGCCTTGTCGGCGTGGACGATGAACGACAGCGCGTCAACGCTCTCGCCGTTCAGCAGGATGTCAAGCTTGACAAGCTTGCTTGGCGCGTAGCCCTTCATTTCGTAGTCAAACGAAGCGTAGCCCCTTGTGCGTGATTTCAGAGCATCAAAGAAATCATAGACTATCTCGTTCAGCGGCAGCTCGTAGTGCAGCTCGACACGGGTCTCGTCCAGATAGGTCATGTTCTTGAAAACGCCTCGCCTCTCCTGACAGAGCTCCATTATGTTGCCCACGAATTCCGAGGGCGAGAGAATGTCCGCCCTGACCACAGGCTCCTCGGCAGAAGCGATGTTTGCAGGGTCGGGATAGTTTGTGGGGTTGTCGATGTATACCGTGGTGCCGTCCGTCAGGTTCACCTTGTAGATAACAGAGGGCGCCGTCGTTATCAGGTCAAGATTGAACTCTCTCTCGAGTCTCTCCTGGATTATCTCCATGTGCAGCAGGCCGAGAAAGCCGCAGCGGAAGCCGAAGCCCAGCGCCACCGAGGTCTCGGGCTCAAAGGAAAGGGAAGCGTCGTTGAGCATCAGCTTGTCAAGAGCGTCGCGCAGGTCGGGATACTTGGCGCCGTCAGCAGGGTAAACGCCTGAGAACACCATAGGGTTCACCTTCTTGTAGCCCTCGAGCGGCTCGGCGCAGGGCTCGTCGGCGTTGGTCACGGTGTCACCCACGCGGGTGTCTCCGATGTACTTGATAGACGCTGCGATATAGCCGACCTCGCCCGCTCTCAGCTCTCCGCTCGGAACAAGATCCGTGGCGCCCATGTAGCCGATCTCGGTGGTGGTGAATTCGGCGTTCGCTGCCATGAGCCTGATGCGGTCGCCTGTTTTTACCTTGCCCTCCATAACGCGGACAAAGATTATGACTCCCTTGTAGGAATCGTAGTAGCTGTCGAAGATCAGTGCCTTGAGCGGCTCTGAGTCGTCGCCCTTCGGCGCGGGTATGTCGGTGATTATACGCTCCAGCACCTCGTGGATATTGACGCCTGTCTTGGCGCTTATCCTCGGGGCGTCCAGCGCGGGTATGCCGATGACGTTCTCGATCTCCGCGCAGACACGGTCGGGGTCGGCGGAGGGAAGATCTATCTTGTTCACAACGGGCAGCACCTCAAGGTCGTGCTCGATCGCAAGATAGGTGTTTGCAAGGGTCTGCGCCTCGATGCCCTGAGAGGCGTCAACCACAAGAACTGCGCCCTCACAGGCAGCCAGCGACCGCGAGACCTCATAGTTGAAGTCAACGTGTCCCGGGGTGTCGATAAGGTTGAAAACATAGTCCTCGCCGTCGTCGGCGTGGTAGGTCATGCGGACTGCGCGTGCCTTGATAGTAATGCCGCGCTCCCTCTCGATGTCCATGTTGTCCAGAAGCTGCGCCTCCATGTCGCGGAGGGCGACTGTCTCGGTGAGCTCGAGTATGCGGTCGGCAAGAGTGCTCTTGCCGTGGTCTATATGTGCGATTATACTGAAATTTCTGATCTTACTGCGGTCCAACTGCGATCGCTCCTTTGCTGTTGCATAGATATTTATATTATAGCACAGAACGAAGAAATAGTCAAACACTTTTAATGGGCACACAAGTCGATCGCTCCCGTAAGACCGATCTCTGCAAGGCTCAAGGCCGCCGCAGCATAAAATATTAACATTATGCACGCCTCATTGTTCATTAACAACGATTGACAAGCGCACAAAAAAAGTATACAATAATATTATATAGATTTATCAGTCTTAGCGAGGGATGATTCCATGATAAAGAAGCTTTTCAGGCAGATGCTGATTACCCAGACGGTCTCTGCCATGACAGTAACGCTTTGTATGCTGATCGACAGCATCATGATAGGAAGATTTCTGGGCGTTGACTCAATGACGGCCTACGGACTTGCAACACCTGTGCTGCTGGTCTTTGCGGCGCTGGGCTCGATGATCTCTGCGGGCGTGCAGGTAATGTGCGGCCGAACGATGGGCAGCGGCGACAAGGACGGCACCGACGCCTGTTTTACGGCCTCGGTGGCGCTGGCTGTCATCATCTCGGCGGTGGGACTTGCAGCGGTGCTGCTGTTCACCGACCCCATCTGCACTCTGCTCGGAGCAGGCAGGGACACCCCCGACAACCCCGTCTTCGGCCTGACAAAGGACTACCTCAGGGGATTTATAATCGGCGCCCCCGCTTTCATCGCCGCACAGATAATGGTGCCCTATATGCAGATCTCGGGCAGCAGGATAAGGCTCGTGGTCGCCGTTGCGGCAATGACGATCACCGACGTTGTGGCCGACATACTCAACGCCGTCGTCATCAAGGGCGGCACCTTCGGAATGGGGCTCGCGTCCTCGCTGAGCTATTATGTCGCCTTCGTTATCGGCATTGTATATTTCTTCAAGAAGGACTGCATCTTCAAACTGAGAAAGGACAAGCTCAGCCTTGCCGTTTTCCGCAGGCTGGCAGGCGACGGAGTACCGACGCTTATCAATCAGATCAGCCTTGTGCTGCTGACCTTCGCCCTTAACAAGCTGCTCATCGAGACGGGCGGCAACCGCGCAGTCGCCGCTTATTCCGTTATCTCTACGGTCGGCAATATCTGTTACGCCTTCAGCACGGGCGTGGCCGCCGTGGTGCTTACCCTTTCGGCTATCTTCTACGGCGACGCCGACAGGTCGGCTCTCAAAAACCTTATCAGGATCATGGTACGCTACGGCATCATCATCTGCGGCACCGTGACCGTTGTCGTGCTGGCGGCTGCGTCGCCGCTCGTCACCCTCTTCCTCGAAGACAAGGACGCCAAGGGTCTCGCCGTAAACGGCCTGCGGCTCTTTGTGCTGTCGCTTGTGCCCTGCGTGCTGAACACCAGCTTCAAGAACTACTATCAGGGCGTCGGCCGCGAGGGCTTCACAAAGCTTATCTCCGTTTTGCAGAACTTTGCGCTGCCCGTGGCTTCGGCCGTTGTGCTCAGCCGCTTCTTAAAGGTCACAGGCATCTGGCTGGGCTTTGTCTGCGGCGAGGGTCTCACCCTTGTGATGATCGCTGCCGTGGTCTTTGTGCATAACAAAAAGCCCGCCGTCACCGCCGAGGCCTTCTCAATGCTGAACGACGATCTCGGCGTAAGCGAGGACAGGTGCCTCGAGCTCTCGATCACGGGCGGAGAGCAGATCTCTGAGGCTGCCAGCAGGGCGCAGCATTTCTGTCTTGAAAAGGGCATCGCCAAACGGGACAGCACCCTTATCTCCCTCTGCATCGAGGAGATGTCCAATAACATAGTTGAATACGGCTTCCGCGGCAGCCGCGACCACAATATCGACATCAGGGTGACGATCGGCGAAAAAGACACCACCATACGCATAAGAGACAACTGCATACACTTCGACCCCGTCAAGTATATGCAGCTGCACAACGAGGACGATGCCGTCGCCCACATCGGCATAAGAATGGTAATGAAGATGGTGAAGAACGCAAACTACGTCAATTCGCTCGGCCTCAACAACCTCACCCTCGTGCTGTGATGGATAATGACATATCGGGCGCTCTTTCCCAAAGGAGAGGGCGCTCTTTTTTTGCCGCGCTGTTCTTCGGTGGGGCGGAGAGCAAATGTAAAAAAAGTATTAACTTTCAAAAGTATACGTTTACATAACAATCTTAAACGTTTTCAAAAAAATCGGGGGGCTTGCATTTTTCAGAAAAATGTGGTTTAATAATATCAACGGCGATAGCCCGTAAGTATGAAAACAAAAAAATATGAAAGGCGGAATCAAGAATGAACGTACAGATCATCAACGGTCAGTCAATTCCCAATATGCCCTGGATGGATAAGCCCGAGGGCTGCACAGACGTTATCTGGAGATACAATGCAAACCCCATTATCCCCAGAAATCTCCTCCCCACCTCAAACTCGATCTTCAACAGCGCTGTTGTTCCCTTCGAGGGCAAGTTCGCAGGCGTTTTCCGTGTTGACGATAAGGTAAGAAACATGGAGCTCCATGCCGGCTTCTCCGAGGACGGCATCCACTGGAACATCGACCCCGACAGGATCGTTTTCGAGCAGGCAGAGAAGAGCACTGAAGAGGTAAATCAGTGGGGCTACGGCTACGACCCCAGAGTCTGCTGGATCGAGGACAGATATTGGGTGACCTGGTGCAACGCCTATGGCTGGAAGCCTACTATCGGCGTCGGCTACACCTATGACTTCAAGACCTTCTATCAGTGCGAGAACGCATTCCTGCCCTTCAACAGAAACGGCGTCCTCTTCCCCAGAAAAATCAACGGCAAGTTCGTAATGTTCTCCCGTCCTTCCGACTCGGGCCACACACCCTTCGGCGATATGTACATCTCCCAGTCTCCCGATATGAAGTACTGGGGCGAGCACAGACACGTTATGGGACCCCTCAAGGCGTGGGAGAGCAAGAAGATAGGCGCAGGCCCGATCCCGATAGAGACCTCTGAGGGCTGGCTGTGCTTCTATCACGGCGTTCTCGAGAGCTGCAACGGCTTCGTTTACAGCTTCTCAGCCTGCATCCTCGACAAGGACGAGCCCTGGAAGGTCAAGTACCGCTGCGCCGAGTACCTGCTCAGCCCGCAGGAGATCTATGAGTGCGTCGGCGACGTTCAGAACGTTACCTTCCCCTGCGCTACCCTCGTTGATGCAGACACAGGCCGCATAGCCATCTACTACGGCTGCGCCGACACCTGCGTTTCCATGGCCTTCACCACCGTTGATGATGTGGTAGCATACGTTAAGAGCCATTCTTCCGTTTGATATTGACAGTATGATAACAAAAGCGCTCCTGCTTTGCAGGGGCGCTTTTTTCGGCTATTGCTGCTCCCGGAGCCGCTCGAGGGCGGCTTTTTCGATCCTTGATACATAAGAGCGCGAGATGCCGAGCTTCGCCGCTACCTCGCGCTGGGTCAGCGGCCTGATGTTCCCAAGACCGTAGCGCAATGTGATTATTTTAGCCTCGCGCTCGGGCAGGGCAGCCACCAGCTCGCAGACCCTCGCGGCGCTCAGCTTCGACTCCACAAGCTCGTCAATGACCACCCCGTCGGGGATAACGTCGATGAGCGTCAGGGCGCTGCCGTTCTTGTCGGTGTCGATGGGCTCGTCAAAGTGTACCTCGCCCGCTGTTTTCCTGAGCGCCCGAAAGTGCATTAGTATCTCGTTCTCGATGCAGCGGGAAGCGTAGGTCGCAAAGCGGCTGCCCTTTTCGTGATCGAAGGTGTTCACTGCCTTTATCAGCCCGACAGTCCCGATGGAGATAAGATCGTCCTGATCCTGCGCCTGAGAGTAGTATTTTTTTATTATGTGAGCCACAAGCCGCAGGTTGTGCTCGATCAGCTTATCCTTGGCCGCCTTGTCGCCCCCGGCAAAAAGCTCGAAGCACCGCCGCTCTTCCTTGGCGCTCAGCGGCTTCGGAAAAACAGTGTTGTTGTCAAACCTGAGCGCAAAAAACAAAAGCTGCCTCGACAGCACCGACATCAGTAATCCCAGCATACAGACCCTCCCTGCCTTTCGTGTCACTTGTATATGATATGCCGCACGTGGCTTGTTTAATTCGCGGGGTATGTCGGGTGCAGCGGGAGGCGTGTCTCGGCCTCAGGGCTTGCCAAGCTTCGCCCGATCTTCACAGTCAAAAACGGCAGGAGCAGAGTCATCAGATCAACCTCGCAATATTTGCGAGCATTGAAGATTATCATAGAAAAATCTGCTACCCAGCCTCGCAGATCCTGCTACCCAGCCTCGCAGCTCCTGCTACATAGTAATACATATAATAATACAATTAGTAATACTGATACTATAATAATTCTTCCAAAAATATTTTTTATAAAAATAACGCCGCAGGCACATCGCTTCTGATCTCTGACAAATAATTGATCTTCGGTTGTGCTTTGTCGGGATCCGTGCGAAATTCAAGAGCGGTCTTGAAATCCTGCGGGATATGTGTTATAATAACTATATATGTATTCGGAAAGGTCGATGAAAATGAAGCTCAAAAAAGATTTTATAGTTCACGAGACCAAGGACGAGACCATGCTGGTCGCTACGGGCAGCGCAAAGTTCTCGGGGCTGGTCAAGGGTAACAAGATGCTGGGCGAGGTGCTCGGTCTGCTTAAAAACGATACCACCGAGGCCGCTGTAGTCGCCGCTATGCGCGAAAAGTACGAGGCGCCCGAGGGCAAGATCGAGGCCGACGTCCACAAGGTCATCACCGAGCTCCGCGGCATCGGCGCCATCGAGGGCTGATGATGACAGACACATACAGAATGGCGGGGCGGGTCGTCAGGATCAACTCGCTGTTTGAGAAAGTCCACGACTATTGCAGGGAATACCGCTGCGGCGACGCCGAGCCCGATATCACCGTCACTGTAACGCAGGAGGATATCGACTTCGAGCGCTCCCGCTCGACGATCGGGCGCTCGACCGACCCCTACCTCGAGGAGCTTGCGGTCTACAGAAAGATCGCCGCGGAGATGCTCAGGTTCGATACGTTCCTGTTCCACGGCTCCTGCGTCGCAGTTGACGGAGAGGCCTATCTCTTCACAGCCCCCTCGGGCACGGGGAAGAGCACCCACACCCGCCTCTGGCGGCAGCTCCTCGGTGAGAGAGCGGTCATGGTCAACGACGACAAGCCGCTTATCACCGTCACTGACAGCGGAGTTATTATCCACGGTACGCCTTATAACGGCAAGCACAGGCTCGGCAGCGATATCTCCGTGCCGCTCAAGGCCGTGTGCCTGCTCGGGAGAAGCGACACAAACAGCATCTCGCCGATCACCCCTGCCGAGGCCTACCCGACACTGGTGCAGCAGGCATACCGTCCCGCCGACGGCCTGTCCGTGGCAAAAACTCTCGCCCTGCTGGACAAGCTCACCGAGACAGTGAAGCTTTACCGCCTCGGCTGCAATATGGACATCTCGGCGGCGCAGACCGCCTATGAGGGAATGAAATGAAAGAGATCACCAACTACGAGGAATATCTTGAAAAAAACGGCACCCTGACATATTCAAACGTGGGCACCAGCATGATGCCGCTGCTGCGTCAGGGCAAGGATCTTTTCACCGTGACGAGGAAAGGCCCCGAACGCTGCAAGGCGGGAGATGTCGTCCTCTATAAGCGGCCGCCCAACAGGTACGTCCTGCACAGGGTAATTGCTGTCCGCCCGAAGGATTACGTTATCCTCGGCGACAACTGCGTTTCCAGAGAATACGGCATCACCGACCGCGACATTCTCGGCGTGATGACAAGCTATGTCAGGGGAAAGCGAGAGCACAGCACCGACTATACCGGCTACAGGCTCTATACGTTTTATATAATGCACACCCTCGGACCGCGTGTGGCAGTAAAGAAAGTTTATTTTCGTGCAAGGCGACTTGCCAAGAGACTGATCTATGGAAAGAATGGGAAAAAATAGTACCCTGAAATGGCTTTACGCTGTTCCGGGCAGAAAAAAACTGTATATACTCGCGCTGATAGTCGTTCAGGCTCTGCACGGCGGAAGCGGTGTGTTTTATGCGCTCTTTCTTCGGAACATAGTCGATTGCGCCGCCAACAAGGACAGTTCGGGCTTTTGGCTGTATGCCCTGCTGACCGTAGGGCTCGTTGCGGCACAGATAGCTATGAGGGCCATGCTCCGCTGGCTTGGAGAGCTGTCGCGGTCTTCGTTCGAGAATATCTTCAAGGCAAGGCTGATGCACAATATCCTGCGCAAGGACTACTCAAGCGTCAGCGCCGTACATTCCGGCGAGTGGCTCAACCGCCTGACCAACGACACCGTCGTTGTGGCAGGCAGCTATGTCGAGATCCTTCCGGGGCTTGCAGGAATGATCGTGAAGCTGCTGAGCGCCGTGGTAATGCTTATCGCGCTGGATAGCCGGCTGGCGCTCGTCATGCTGCCCTGCGGGCTGATGATGTTCGTGATGACCTACTCCTTTCGCAGGATACTCAAGCGTATGCACAAGGACGTTCAGGAGAAGGACGGCAAGCTCAGGATCTTCATGCAGGAAAACATAAGCAGCATGATGATAATACGCTCCTTCGCCGCCGAGCAGCAGACCGAGGACGAGGCGCTTGAAAAGATGAAGGCTCACAAGGCCGCAAGAATGCGGCGCAACCGCTTCTCAAATTTCTGCAACGTCGGCTTCGGCGCAGCCATGAACGGAATGTATCTCTTCGGCGCCGTCTACTGCGGCTACGGCATACTCCACGGCACAGTCACCTTCGGCACGATGACAGCCATCACCCAGCTGATCTCGCAGATACAGTCGCCATTTGCGAACATCACGGGCTATCTGCCGAAGTTCTATTCGATGACCGCCAGCGCCGAGCGCCTTATGGAGATCGAGCAGTTTACCGAGGACAGCTCCGAGGCCTATGAGCTTGACAGGGTCAACAGCCTCTACCGAAGCAGCATAAAGAGCTTCGGCCTGAAAAATGCCAGATTTACCTATTATCCCAATGTTGAGAACGTTGACGCCCTGAGCAAGAAGGATCAGCCGCTGGTGCTGGACAATATCTCGCTGGAGATAAAAAAGGGCGAATATGTGGCGTTCACGGGACACAGCGGCTGCGGAAAATCCACTGTGCTCAAGCTCCTTATGAGCATCTATGCCCTTGACGGCGGCGAAAGGTTCGTCGATCTCGGCAATGGCAGCGAGACCCTCGATGCCCGCTGGCACAGGCTTTTTGCCTACGTTCCGCAGGGCAATCAGCTGATGTCTGGCACGATCCGCGAGGTCGTGAGCTTTGCCGACAAGGCAGCCGCCAACGACGACGAGCGCCTTAACAGCGCCTTGAAGATCGCCTGCGCCGAGGAGTTCGTATCCGCACTCGAGGACGGCGCTGACACCCTGCTCGGCGAGAGAGGCACAGGCCTTTCCGAGGGTCAGATGCAGCGCATCGCCGTCGCAAGAGCCATATTCAGCGACAGCCCCGTGCTGCTGCTGGACGAAGCGACCTCAGCCCTTGACGAGGCCACGGAGAAGCACCTGCTCGAAAACCTGCGCCGAATGACGGACAAGACGGTCGTCATCGTCACCCACCGACCTGCGGCTCTGTCCATCTGTGACAGGGTGCTGCAATTTACCGAGTGCGGAGTTATCGAAACAAAGAGCAAGCCCGCTCTTGAAATTTAGTTTCATTTGTGATATAATACGATTTGGACTTTGTTGAAGGGAGGCCGCGACGTGAATCACGAGCTTGCAAAGCTGCTGCTTGAGCTTGTTATCGGCAGCGCCGTCATAATGGCGGTGATAGCCGCCGCGTGCATCATCACGCCAAGGCTTGCGAAGCTGCTCTCAAAGAACCACCCCGAATGGCTCGAAAGTCCCGCAAGGGTGGAGGACAGCAATGAGTCTGGGACAGCCCCTGAGGTCAAGGGAGCTTACGACGCCCAGCATGAGGACTACGACCTGAATTACAAGATCTATAATACTGATATATATGGAGTTGATTTTAAGCATGGCAAAGAAAAACGAAAAAAAGGTTGACGCGATAACCTCGATGGACGAGGACTTCGCAAAGTGGTACACCGATATCTGCAAGAAGGCCGAGCTGGTAGAGTACACCAGCGTTAAGGGCTGTATGGTCATCAGACCCTACGGCTATGCTATCTGGGAGAACATCCAGCGCCTGCTGGATGGCCGCTTCAAGGAGCTGGGACACGAAAATGTTTGTATGCCGATGTTCATTCCCGAGAGCCTGCTGAACAAGGAGAAGGATCACGTCGAGGGCTTTGCTCCCGAGGTAGCCTGGGTGACTCACGGCGGCAGCGAGAAGCTTGAAGAGCGCCTCTGTGTCCGTCCTACCTCCGAGACCCTGTTCTGCGAGCATTATGCAAATATTGTACATTCCTACCGCGACCTGCCCAAGCTCTACAATCAGTGGGTGTCGGTCGTCCGCTGGGAAAAGACCACCCGTCCGTTCCTGCGTTCGCGCGAGTTTCTCTGGCAGGAGGGTCACACTATCCACGCGACCGCCGAGGAGGCTATCGAGGAGACCGAGCGTATGCTCGACTGCTACGCCGACTTCTGCGAGAAGGAGCTGGCAATGCCCGTTGTAAAGGGCAGGAAGACCGAGTCCGACAAGTTCGCGGGCGCAGTTTCCACCTACGCTATCGAGGCGCTGATGCACGACGGCAAAGCGCTGCAGGCAGGCACCTCCCACTATTTCGGCGACGGCTTTGCCCGCGCCTTCGGTATCCAGTACACAAACAAGGAGAACACCCTTGCATATCCCCACCAGACCTCCTGGGGCATGACCACCCGTCTTATCGGCGCGATCATCATGACCCACGGCGACAACAACGGCCTTGTGCTGCCGCCTGCCGTGGCTCCCGTTCAGGCTGTCATCGTGCCTATCGCCCAGTTCAAGGAGGGCGTCCTCGAGAAGGCAGGCGAGATCTTCGACAAGCTTAAAGCTCTCGGTATCCGCGTAAAGCTGGACGACAGCGACAACTCCCCCGGCTGGAAGTTCGCAGAGTACGAGATGCGCGGAGTGCCTGTCCGCATCGAGATCGGCCCCAAGGACATCGAGGCAGGCCAGTGCGTAGTCGCAACACGCTACAACGGCGAGAAGCAGACAGTCTCGCTCGAGAACGACCTCTCGACCCTTGCCGCAAGGGTCAAGGAGCTGCTGGACAAGGAGATACCTCAGGGAATGTTCAACAACGCCCTCGAAAACCGCAGGAACCGCACCTTCCAATGCACGACCCTCGACGAGATCACCAAGGTACGCGAGGAGAACGGTGACGGCTTTATCGAGGCGATGTGGTGCGGCGACGAGGCCTGCGAGGACAAGGTCAAGGAGCTGACAGGCGTCGGCTCGCGTTGCATACCCTTCACCCAGCATCAGCTCTCGGACAAGTGTGTCTGCTGCGGAAAGCCCGCCAAGCACATGGTCCTCTGGGCGGTCGCTTACTAAAAAAAGATATCAACAGATGCCCCGCGCCTGCGGGGTATTTTTATGTTTACAAAAAGTTCATAACAATCATAGACCGCAGCCGCTGCGTCATGCCTCTAAGATACAGAGGGCGGGAAAAAGCCCCGAACGAAGAATACAATTTGGAGGTATCATTATGAACGTTTTTTATTTTGCAAAGCACAGCAATATGGGGCCGATTGAAAAAGCGGGCGTGGTTTTATTTGTCATAGCAGGTGTGTTTGGGATCGGCGTCATGATAGTGCAGACCATGAGGTACAGTGCCAAGTACAGAAAAGATGTAGATAAACTTAACAGCATAGCTTCAAAGATCGGAGAGATCAGGAGATTCATTCATTCGGCAAACAGACAGATCGAGGACACAAGTATGCGCATAGCCTCAATGATGATAAGCGACCCGAGAAACACAGGCTGTTATGCCCGTCAGGTCTCCGACAGCGTAAACGAGATAGAGCTGATAAAAAGAAAGTATGACACCATGATGACCGAGCTTGATTCCGATATGGCTGCTGTTTCCGCAATGACTCGCGAACACATCAGCAGGATCACCCATCGCGGTCTTATCCAGACCGATTTCGCTATGAATCCGGACGAAGATAAAGGCAGAATCATAAATCTTTATAACTCAATCATAAATGACTACTACATGATCCCGAAGCTGAATATAGACCGCAACGTGTTCCTTGAAGGCAGCAGGTATGCAGCTATCCACAAGGCGGGCTGAACCGCGTGTGCATATTTGTGATTTTGTCTATTTATATGGCGGGCAGGGTGCTTAAACTGTGAAATGTAATGATTTTTTGCAAGAAGCACAAAAACAACTTGCAAAATCAAGCTCAAGGGTATATAATATATAAGGTCTCCCAGGGCCGCTTTGACGCTTGTAATCGCGGGCGGCAGCGGAGAAATCATTGTTCGGAGGAAATAATATGCTTTTGAGTGAAATGAATAAGCAGCAGCTTGAAAATTTCAGAGATGAGGTAAAGGCGGAGTATGACGGCTACAAGGCTCTCGGGCTCTCGCTTAACATGGCGAGGGGCAAGCCCTCGTCCGAGCAGCTCGATCTTGCCATGAAGATGCTGGCAGCAGTAAACAGCTACGACGCCGATTACAAGGCATCCGACGGCACCGACTGCCGCAACTACGGCGGCCTCGACGGCATCATCGACGCCAAGAACCTCTTCGCTCCCATGCTGGGCGTAAAGAACGAAGAGCTGATAATCTGCGGAAACTCGAGCCTTAATATAATGTACGATATGGTGGCACGCTGCTATATCTTCGGCGTTGACGGCGTTCAGAAGCCCTGGAAGGACTGCGGCAAGGTAAAGTGGCTCTGCCCCGTTCCCGGCTATGACAGGCACTTCGCTATCACCGAGCAGTTCGGCTTTGAAATGATAAATATCCCGATGACCGAGCAGGGTCCCGATATGGACATGATCGAGCGCCTTGTTTCCGAGGACGAGAGCATCAAGGGCATCTGGTGCGTGCCTATGTACGCAAACCCCACCGGCATCACCTATTCCGACGAGACAGTAAAGCGCTTCGCAGCCCTGAAGCCCGCCGCCAAGGACTTCAGGATCTTCTGGGATAATGCTTACTGCATCCACCACCTCACCGATACCCCCGACAAGCTGCTTAACCTCATGGACGAGTGCAAGAAGCAGGGCAGCGAGGATATGGTGTACGAGTTCGCCTCCACCTCCAAGATCACCTTTGCAGGCGGCGGTGTGGCTGTAATGGCTGCCTCGGTAAAGAACGTCGAGTACATCAAGTCCCTGATGACCGTACAGACTATCGGCTATGACAAGATCAACCAGCTCAGACACGCAAAGTTCTTCCATGACTATGACGGCCTTATGGCTCAGATGGATAAGCACAGAGCTATCATCGCGCCTAAGTTCAAGGTAGTCCTCGATGCGCTCGATGCTGAGATCAAGCCCCTCGGCATCGGCACCTACACCAAGCCCAACGGCGGCTATTTCGTAAGCTTCAACACTATCGACGGCTGTGCAAAGAGGGTCGTGGCTCTCTGCAAGGAGGCAGGCGTCGTAATGACAGGCGCAGGAGCCACCTACCCCTACAAGAAGGATCCCCATGACTCCAATATCCGCATCGCCCCCACACTTCCTCCCGTAGAGGAGCTGGAGCAGGCAATGAAGATCTTCGTCTGCTCAGTAAAGCTTGCCAGCGCCGAAAAGCTGCTGGAGACAAAATAAGCAGTTATGACATCAGCCGCAGTGCCGTGAAAGGTGCTGCGGCTTTTTGCTATTTGACAAACACTGTATATTATAGTATAATATGAATAAGTATACGTTGTCAGGGCAATACAAAGGAGTGGTAGAATGAGCTTGTGGCTGGGTCTGTTCGCGTTTGTTATAATACTGTCCCTTGTAGGGCTGTTTTTTCTTATATCCAGAGCAAGGCGCTTCACGTTCGTCAGGCGCTTGACAGAGAAGAACAAGGCGCTCGGACTGCTCGTGTCCCTCTTCCCGATAGCGGGCTGCCTGCTGTTCCGCTTTGTGAATACCTGGGCGGTCATCATAGTGCTGCTGCATCTTGTGGTGATATGGGCGCTTTGTGATCTGGCAGCCTTTATAATAAGAAAGATAAGAAAGCGCGAGCCCTCGGAGCGCTATATCACGGGTCTTGTCGCTATCGGCGTGACGGTCGTTTACCTGAGCTACGGCTGGTTCTGTGCGCATCATGTGTTTGAGACCGACTACAGCTTCAAGACCGCGAAGCCCCTGCCGGGCGGCAGCCTGCGCATTGTCGAGATCGCCGATCTGCACCTTGGCATCACCATCGACGGCGACGAGTTCATGGAGCAGTGCAGCCGCGTGAACGAGACCAAGCCCGACATCGTCATGATCTGCGGCGACTTTGTTGACGATGACTCCGAGAAGGAGGACATGATAAAGGCCTGCGACGCCCTCGGTACCCTCGAGACAAAGTACGGCGTCTACTGGATCTACGGCAACCACGACCGCGGATATTACGAGTACCGCGACTTCTCCTCAAAGGAGCTCACCGAGAACCTTGAGCGCAACAACGTCAGGATACTGCGCGACGAGACCGTGCTCATCGACGATACGTTCTACGTTGTCGGCAGGGAGGACAGATCCGCCGGCGACCGCAAGGAGGCTCAGGAGCTTACAAAGGATCTGGACAAGAGCAAGTACATAATAATGCTCGATCACCAGCCAAACGACTATAAAAACGAGGCCGAGTCCGACCCCGACCTTGTACTCTCGGGACACACCCACGGCGGACATATCTTCCCCGCAGGCCCCGTGGGTATGCTGATGAAGGCCAACGACCGCATCTACGGCACCGAGAACCGCGACGGCACGGACTTCCTTGTCACCTCGGGCATCTCGGGCTGGGCGATACCGTTCAAGACCGCCACGATCAGCGAGTTCGTGGTGATAGACGTTACAAACTGACGGAGGAAAGGGAATGGAATTCATCATTGGCTTTGTCGTGGTGGTGGCGCTGCTGCTGGCTCTGGGCGTCAGCGGTTATTATATCCTGCTTGGCGTCTTCGTCCTGATGCTGCTCACACTTGCCGCAACGGTGGTGTTCTTTGCGGTGACAGCCTTCACGCTTCTCGGCTCCCACAGGGAGCACGTCCGCTTTGACAGGATCGAAAAGCCCGAGGGAGGACATTTCAACTGCGCGATCTATAAAAACGCCTCGGGTGAGTTCCGCAACGCCTTTCCAAGCGAGGGCATCTTCGTGAACTATATCTATGACAACGAACGCGACACCTGGGTGCTGGTAACAAGGCGCGGACGCGCCTACGACCGCTATTCACTGACGACTATCATCGCGGGCCTGTCCTTCGGGACAGTCTCGCTGATACTGCTTGGCTGGTGGGCGGTCGGCACCCTGCTTTGATACAGACTAAGGAAAGGAGAACACCCTGATGAAAGACTTTCAGCGTTCAATGAAGCTTTCGCTGATCTTTGGGCTTTGCGGAGCCGTGGTACTGCCGCTGCTCTATGAGTGCTACGCGAATATCTCCCGCACGGGAGCGCTGGTGCTGATCGCTGCATGGGCGGTGTTCGTCGGCGCAAAGCTCTCGCCGCTCAGCATAAAGGCGGCTCTGCTGGCTGCGTCTGCGTGTCTGGCATATACGGCAGGCCTGGGCTTTATGATGTTCATACTGCTGCATCCGCCCCTTGTCAAATGGCTCGAAAAGAATTCAAAATATTTCTACCTGACCCTCGAGGAGCAGGGCGCTTTCATAGGCTACGCCTTCGCACTGATGCTGCTGTCCTTCGTGACGGTGCTGGCAGTCTGGGGCGTCAGGAGCGCCGTACACCGCATCAGGAACAACAACGCCATTGCGGCTTCCTACATCGAGAACGCCTTCGACAGCGAGGAAGATGACAGGTGATCGGCCTCTACGTCCATGTGCCCTTCTGCGCAAGGAAGTGTCCCTACTGCGCCTTTTATTCAGGCGCCTATTCAAGCTCGGGAGCCGAGGGCTTTACGGCTGCTGTCCTGCGGAATATCGCGGCTTACGAGGGAAAAGGCATCACCGCCGACACCCTCTACTTCGGCGGAGGAACGCCGTCGCTGCTCTCGGCGGAGCAGGTGGGGAGCATCATAGCTGCCGCAAAGCAGGCCTTTGACCTTGAACCC
>CAMNBY010000262.1 GCA_946533615.1 uncultured Clostridia bacterium | reverse complement strand
CCGGGCGCGGGTGCGCAAGTCGCGTAATCGGCGGCGAAGCCGCCTCACAACTGTGTGATGTGCCGGGGCTCCCTCGCGATACGGTGGGGGTCAGAAGGATAGAGAAAGAGGAAGCGTCCTAACAAGGGTAGAGCAGGATAAAAGCGCCCTAACAAGGGGCGAGAAAAAGCAGAAAGCCTTCACAAGGCTTCTGCCTGCTGCCGGCTAACACCCGAAAGCTTACGTCGGGAGTATAAATAAGGAGTGAGATCATGGCAGATGTAAAAGCAAATGACAGCTCGGGGCAGCTGCTCACATTTGAGTGCTGCGGAGAGATATATGCCTTTGATATACTCTCGGTGCTGGATATTATCGAGATCTATGATATTACCACGCTGCCGCTCGTGGCTGACTATATCCTCGGGATAATAAACCTGCGCGGCAAGGCAGTTCCTGTCATGGATCTGGCTCTCAAGCTCGGGCTCGGAGAGCCAGAGTACAACGCCCAGAGCTGTATGATCGTCGTGGACTGCGACGGCTCGCCGATGGCGATCAAGGTCGAGCGGGTCATCGACGCCGAAAGCTACAGCCGAATGGGCATGAGCCTCTCGCCCGTGGAGAATTCCTATGTTATAGGCTACGCCTACCTCAACGACCGTCGTGTGACGGTGCTGGATTGCATCAAGCTGACATCGTAAAGGGAATTGATAATTGTTATCAATGCACAATTCACAATGCACAATGCACAATTAAATTGACAGCTGCCGTAAGGGGCGGTTTTGCAGGAAATTTATTATCCGCCGCAAGCGTCACCGCTCATTATCAATTATCAATTCGGCCGACCGCCCTGTCTGAGGGCAAACCAAATCTTGCACTATTTATAACGTTCCACTCGGAACAAGCCTGCCTGACGGCTGCACCGCCGCCTCATTCACAAAGTGAAACCGCCTCCCCTCCGGGGAGGCCTCGCAAAGCCATGTCAAGCGCTCAATTAAAAGCTGGTGGGGGAATTAAAAAAGATGAAGATAAGGGACGAAGATTTTATCGGGTTCGCAGAGCTTGTCAAAACTAAATACGGGATAGACCTTACAGGCAAAAAGTATGTCATAGAAACAAGGCTGACCAACTATGTCCTCGACTGCGGCTATAACGATTTCTCCGAGTACCTGCAATCAGTCTACGCCGACAGGAGCGGCATCGAGATGACAAATATCATCAGCCGCATCACGACAAATTATACATACTTCCGCCGCGAGGACGGACATTTCAAGCACTTCTCCGAGGTCTTCCTAAAAGGAGCCGAAAAGACCGTCTATGATAAAGACCTGCGCATCTGGAGCGCGGGCTGCTCCTACGGCAACGAGCCCTACGAGCTGGCAATGCTCCTGCACGACCACTTCGGGAAGAACGAGCTCGGCTGGGATTTCAGGATACTTGCGACGGACATTTCCTTCAACGCCCTGAGAATGGCAAAGAGGGGAGTCTTCGCCGAGCAGGCCGTGGACGCCCTGCCCTCGGACTGGAGGAACAGATACTTCAACCGCCACGTCAACGGCACCTATCAGGTCACAGACGAGATACGCACAAGCGTCGTCTTCAAGTATCATAACCTGATGGAGCCCATCGAGTTCAAGAAAAAATTCGACCTTATCGTTTGCAGGAACGTGATGATATATTTCGACGAGCCCACAAAGGAACAGCTGGTGGAGCGCTTCTTTGAAGCCACCGAGCCCGGCGGGTATCTCTATATCGGACACGCCGAGACCTTCCCGCGAAACACGGGCTATCAGTGCGTGGCGCCTGCTGTCTACAAAAAGCCGCTGAAGGAGGAAACAGTCAATGAGTGATATAAAAGTGCTTATCGCCGACGACTCGGCGCTGTTTTCAAAATTTATGAAGAGCATAGTTGACGGCATGGAGGGCTACACCTGCGTGGCCTGCGCCGCAAATGCCTTCGAGGCCAGGGACGACATCGAGCGCCTGAAGCCCGATATGCTGATACTTGACATCGAGATGCCGAAGCTCAACGGCATCGCCTTCCTGCGGCAGCTCATACCACAGTATACAGTGCCCGTTATCGTCTGCTCGTCAAGGAGAGACCTTGTGATGCAGGCAATGGTGGCCGGTGCCGCGGATTTTGTTTCAAAGCCCGACGAGAGCGGCTACGAGGAATTCAAGCAGAAGCTGACGGGCTCGCTGAGAGCAGCCGCCAACATCAAGCGGGTCAAGAGCGGCTGCAAGTTCTATACCATGCGCGGGGCCAAGGAGACCGCCGCAGACAACAGGATAATAGTCATCGGCGGCTCGGCAGGCAGCACAGAGGCTCTGCCTGTGATACTGAAGGAATTTGACGAGAACACGCCGCCCATTGCGGTCGTGCTCCATATGCCCGAGGGCTACACCTCGCTTTACGCGAAGCGGCTGAACGCCGAGATGAAGGTAAACGTGGTGGAGGCTGCACAGGGGCTTTACCTTAAAAAAGGAATGTGCGTGATCGCTCAGGGCGACAAGCACATGAGGCTCGTCAAGGACGCAACGGGCTACTTTGTCACCTGTGAAGAGGGGCCGAAGGTCTCGGGGCACTGTCCGAGCGTGGACGTGTTCTTTGAGAGCGCGGCATTTGCGGCAGGCAAGGACGCCACGGCGGTTATCCTGACGGGAATGGGGAAGGACGGCGCTAACGGAATGGCACAGCTGAAGCACGCGGGCGCATACACCATCGGTCAGGACGAGAAGAGCTCGGCTGTTTACGGAATGCCGAAGGCGGCCTTCGAGCTTGGTGCGGTGATGAAGCAGTGCAGGCTGCAAGACATCGCAGCAGAGATAAAAGCAAAGTGGTAAGGGCAACACCGCACAACCCACGGCTAACGCCTCTGCACGTCATCTGCTTGCCAGCTTTCCGTCATCTTACCCAAA
>CAMNBY010000261.1 GCA_946533615.1 uncultured Clostridia bacterium | reverse complement strand
TGCGTCGGCTGCAAGCAGTGCCTGAAGATCGGCTGCCCTGCCATCTCGATCCACAACAAGAAGATGACCATTGACCACACCCAGTGCGTTGGCTGCGGCATCTGCACCGAGATGTGCAAGCTTGGCGCCATAGTTGAATAAGGCTTTGAAAGGATGACAGATATGGAAACAAGATCAATAATGATAGTCGGCGTCGGCGGACAGGGCTCTCTGCTGGCTTCGAGGATAATAGGCAACGTGCTGCTGTCGCAGGGCTTTGAGGTAAAGGTCAGCGAGGTACACGGAATGAGCCAGAGAGGCGGCTCGGTAGTCACCTATGTAAAGTACGGCGACAAGGTGTCAAGCCCCGTGATCGTAAAGGGCGAGGCAGATATAATCATCAGCTTTGAGCAGCTTGAGGCTGCACGCTGGCTGCCCTACCTCAAGAAGGGCGGTCACCTCGTTACCAGCACACAGCAGATTGACCCGATGCCCGTTATCGGCGGCGCTGCGGTCTATCCCGAGAACATAATCGAGAAGATAAAGGCGCTCGGAGTCGATGTTATCGCCGTTGATGCGCTGGCACTGGCCGAGCAGGCCGGCACGGCCAAGGCCTCGAACGTTGTTCTGATGGGCGTTGTGTCCAAGAAGATGCAGTTCGACGAGAGCGTTTGGCAGGCAGCACTCGAGCAGTGTGTGCCTCCCAAGTTCCTTGAGCTGAACAAGAAGGCGTTTGCCCTCGGAAGAGCTGCCGAATGAGAAACGGCCGAGTGCAGCACCACAAAGCAGAATACATCGGGCGGTCTTCGTGACTGCCCGACAATTATAGGATTTAACGATTTAAAGCACAAAGCAAAACTATCAGGCATCCGAAAAGGCGCTGAAAGGCGCCTGTCAGCATACATCAAGCAAGGAGTTGATTTCCGATGGCAAAATACTGGAATGAAGAAATGGAATGCATGGAGCCCGACAAGATGCGAGCCCTGCAAAGCGAACGGCTCGTCAAGCAGGTCCGCCACGTCTGGGACAACGTGCCCTATTACAGAAAGAAAATGGAAGAAAAGGGCATAACGCCCGACGACATCAAGGGGATAGAGGATCTGCACAAGCTGCCCTTCCTCTCCAAGGCAGACCTGAGAGACGCCTATCCGACAGGCCTGCTGGCAAAGCCGCTTTCGGAGTGCGTCCGCATACACTCGACCAGCGGCACCACGGGCAAGCGCGTAGTCGCTTATTACACTCAGCATGACATTGATCTCTGGAACGACTGCACCGCAAGAGCTATCACTGCCGCAGGCGGCACAAAGGACGACGTTGTCCAGGTCTGCTACGGCTACGGACTTTTTACGGGCGGAGCAGGACTTGACGGCGGCTCCCACACCATCGGCTGTCTTACCCTGCCGATGTCCTCGGGAAACACCGAAAGGCAGATACAGTTCATGGAGGATCTTGGCTCTACCATAATCTGCTGCACTCCCTCCTATGCCGCTTACATCGGCGAGACGCTCAAGAAGATGGGCAAAAGCCCCGACGACCTGAAGCTCAAGGCAGGCATCTTCGGCGCCGAGCCCTGGACAGAGGAGATGCGTCAGGAGATACAGAACAGCCTTGGCATCAAGGCCTATGACATCTACGGCCTTACCGAGATCAGCGGCCCCGGCGTTGCCTTTGAGTGCGAGTGCCAGGAGGGTATGCACATCAACGAAGACAACTTCATCGCCGAGATAATAAACCCCGAGACAGGCGAGCCGCTTCCCGACGGCACAAAGGGCGAACTGGTGTTCACAAGCATCACCAAAGAAGCGTTCCCGATGCTGAGATACCGCACACGCGACATCTGCGTGCTTACACGCGGCAAGTGCAAGTGCGGAAGGACACTGGTAAAAATGGCAAAGCCTATGGGACGTTCGGACGATATGCTCATAATCCGCGGAGTGAACGTGTTCCCGAGCCAGATCGAGAGCGTGCTGCTTAAAATGTGCAACGCCAGCCCGAACTACCAGATCATCGTTGGCAGAGAGAACAACAACGACACCTTCGAGATCAGGGTGGAGCTTACCGACGATATGTGGACAGACACGATCAAGAGCATCGAAGAGCTTGAAAAGAAGATCGCCGTTGATATGCACACCGTGCTTGGCATCAAGGCGAAGATCAGGCTTGTCGAGCCTAACTCCATACCCCGTTCCGAGGGCAAGGCAGTCAGGGTCATCGACACAAGGAAGCTTGTCTGATGAGCTGCCTTGGAGTTTTGTTTGCGGTGCCGGAGGAGACCGTGGAGCATCTGCGCTCTCTGCCGATGGCCGAGCGCCCCGCGTTCATCTCAGAGGAGCTGGAGGAGGAATACTTTGAGGAGTATCCCGAGCGCACCTGCGAGCTGGACAAGTCCTGGGACGCGATACACCGCTCTCTTACGGACGGCACGCTATGTTTTGACTGCGGGGACTATCCCCTTGGGGGAGTTATCCTCGGGGGCGAGCTGCTCTATTTTGACGGCGAAGAATTTGACGACTACATAATCACGGCGAAGCCGCCGCTGATGGCATCGGAGCTGGTGAAGCAGCTCGAGTCACTGACGGAGAAGCAGTTCAAGCGCGGCTACGACAGGATAGACTCCACCTATCCCGACGAACGCTCAAAGGAGGACATGGAGTACAGCTTTGAGTATTTGCAGGACGCTGTGCCGCTGTTCCGCTTTGCGGCCGACCACGGACTGTGGGTGCTGTTCACCGCTGACCAGTAAATCATTATCTATCAATAAAGGAGATGTTTGAAATGACAGTTAAACAGCTTTCTGTCTTTGCAGAGAACCGCCCCGGAAGGCTTTCGGCTATCTCGGGGCTGCTTGCAGAGAACGACATAAACATAAGAGCCATGAGCGTTGCCGACACCAAGGATTTCGGTATCCTCAGGCTGATAGTAAACGACCCCGACAAGGCACAGCAGGTGCTCAAGGCAGCTAACTGCGCCGTGACCATCGCGAACGTGCTTGCTATCCAGCTGCCCGACAAGCCGGGCGGACTTGCAGGCGCAATGAAGGTGCTTTACGATAACAATGTAAGCGTTGAGTATATGTACTCTGCGTTTGTCAGCGAGAAGAGCGCCGAGGCATATCTTATCCTTCGCGCCGACAGCAACGAAGCCGCCGAGCAGGCGCTTGAGGGCAAGTACACCCTCCTCTCTCAGGAAGAGCTGCTGAAGCGCTGAAGCGCGGAAACGCTTACGCGCAAAATGGCCATTCGGCCGATGCAGACAGAGCAAAAGGCAGCATTTGCTGTTTTACATCTGTCTGCTACGGCCGAATGGCCATAATTATCGCCGCAAGGCGATACCATACACTATTCACTGAGCGTCAGCGCTTCAGTATCTCCTCGATTCTCTGCTTCTCCTCGGGGGTGAAGTCGAGGTGCTCGATGCAGGCGGCGTTCTCGACGATCTGTGCCGGGCGGCTTGCTCCGATAAGAACAGTGGTGACGGCAGGATTGGAGAGTATCCAGGAAAGCGCCAGCTGCGAAAGCTTCTGTCCGCGTGAGGCGGCGATGTCGTTGAGGTCGGTGAGCTTAGCGATCATCTTCTCGTCGATCTCGTCGCGTATCCAGGTGGCACCCTTGCCGACGCGGGAATCCTCGGGTATGCCGTGCAGGTACTTATCTGTCAGCAGCCCCTGATAGAGAGGCGAGAACACGGAGATACCGATGCCGTTGAGCTTTGCCCACTCGTCGAGGCCGTTGTCCTCGATCCAGCGGTTGAGCATGGAGTAGGAGGGCTGGTTGACGATGAAGGGCGTTCTGAGCTCGCGGAAGATCTTGTAGATCTCCTCGGTCTTCTCGCGGTTGTAGTTAGAGACACCGACATACAGAGCCTTGCCGCTGCGGACGATCCGGTCGAGGGCGAGGGCTGTTTCCTCGAGGGGCGTTTCGGGGTCATAGATATGGTGGTAGAAGATGTCAACATACTCGAGCCCCATGCGTTTCAGGCTCTGGTCGAGCGAAGCGATCATGTACTTGCGCGAGCCGTTCTTATCGCCGTAGGGGCCCGGCCACATCTCGTAGCCTGCCTTTGTCGAGATAACGATCTCGTCACGGTAGGCGCGAAGGCCGCGGTCGAGTATCTTGCCGAAGTTTTCCTCGGCCGAGCCGTTGTAGGGGTGGCCGTAGTTATTAGCGAGGTCGAAGTGGGTGATGCCGAGGTCAAAGGCGGTGCGGCACATCTCCTCTGCATTTGCGAGGGTGGAGCCGAAACCGAAGTTCTGCCAGAGGCCGAGAGAAACGGCGGGCAGCTTCAATCCGCTTTTTCCGCAGCGGCGATAGATCATTTTTTCATAGCGGTCTTCTTTTGCGGTGTACATGGGTATACCTCCTTTATTTACTCAAAAATTCTCTGAGCTCGTCTATCCTTGCCTTGGTGTCGTTATAGCCCAGCAGGTAGAGTGCGCCCAGCTTTTCCATATCAGGTTCGAGGCGGCCTATCTTCATATTCTCCGAGGGCTCGAGGACAAATATCTTCCCCTTCTTTGCAAGCAGCTCGATCTCGTCGCACTGGCGGTTATAGCAGTCGTTGCTTGCCTTGAGGGCTGCGGCGAACTCGGGGTAGTCCTTATAGACGACGTCCTCGGAATAGACGAGGTGTCTTGGCGCCAGCTTTTTGCGGAAGGTACGGAACCTTGTGCGCACGACCACGACCTTTTCAAAATCTCCGTCCACGCCGAAGCGGTAGGGTATCTTACTGGAGCAGCCGCCGTCGAGATAGGGGCGGCCGTCGATCATCACGGGCTTTGAAACAAAGGGCATTGAGGCCGAGGCCTGCACGGCCTTATATATATCTGAGCACTCGCACTTCTCGAAATACTCTGTTTTGCCGGTTTCGAGAGAGGTAGCGGCGGCGTAGAATTTACGTTCGGGCTGCATCAGCCTTTCTGTATCCAGGGGCTCGACGCCCTCCATCTCGCCAAAGACGAAGTCGAAGCCGATGATGCCTTTATTATTTCTTAAAGCAGTTGTGCCGACATAGCGCTTATCGTGGCGGTAGCGGAGATTTATCCTGCCCGAGCGGCCTATCTGGCCCGAGGCGTAATTGATGCCGTTCATAGCGCCTGCGGAGACCCCGACGGTACAGCGGAAATTTATATCCTCCTCCATCAGTGCATCGAGGACGCCCGAGGTATACACGCCTCTGAATGCGCCGCCCTCGAGGCAGATACAGCCCTCGGTGATCTTATCGGATGCGCTGCCTTTCGGTATATTATCTATCCCCGAAAAAACCTTTACCTTACTCATTGTTATCCTTCTTTCTTTTTTAGTCCGCGAGAACGGCGGCGAAGCCGCCTCACAACTGTGTGATGTGCCGGGACTCCCTCGCGATACGGTGGCTCGCAGAGAGGTTCAGTAAAAGGAAAGCGCCCCAACAAGGCACTTCTTGCCTCTCACATCTGGCATCTAAAAGCTTACGGTGGCTCGCAGAGAGATTCAGCAAAAGGTGAAAGCTCTCCCGCGGCTTTTCCGATCTCCGACCTCTCGCATCTGATATCTGAACAACAATTTAATTATAAAATTTTTGCCGATGATTGTCAAGTATGTGCGAGCGCTTTTTCAATGCACAATTTACAATGCACAATGCACAATTGGAACCTTGGTGGGTGAATTAAAAAACTATCTGAGGGCAAAACAAATCTTACACAAATCCCGAATAGAACCACCCGCAAACAAGCTTTCCTAACGGCAAGGACGCCGCCTCATTCACAAAGGCTCCCACCGCCCTTAGAGGGCGGCGCT
>CAMNBY010000260.1 GCA_946533615.1 uncultured Clostridia bacterium | reverse complement strand
AGCAGCGCTTCGATAGTGTAATCGGTCTGAACAGATATTGAGTTTTCCTTGTAATTCTGATCCACTTGAATTCCTCCTTACATCATATTTTTAAGATCGGTGAGCACCTGCGCGGACATGAGATCGACTTTTCCCGTAACGGGCAGCAGTGAAATTCTGTCGTCGGAGGCTGTATAAACAGCCAGCCCCGTCTGCACAAAGGCGTCGATGATTATCCTGAGCTTGCAGTAATTAAGCTCCTTGCTGCGAAGGCGCATATACAGCTCGTCGGACGTGATCTTTTTGAAGCCGCCGAGAGCCTTGTAGACAGCCACAAGCTCGGAACGCTCGGGATATATCTTTTGCAGGAAGGGCTTTGGAAGCTCCTCTCCAAGCTTGAATTTTTCATAACAATCCTTGGCGTTGAAGTATCTGTCTTGATTAAGTCCGTGAGGCCGCAGATCGACGACCTTTGCAGAAACGGACTCGCGGTTGTTATAGACGTTTATATCAAGACGGACGGCAAGGTCGATGATGTCGCCCGTCTTGGCTCCCGACTCTTCGGGAGAGGTGCCGAACATCAGCGCCGAGAAAGAAGCCGTGCCATATTTTATATCAAGCTTTGTATGCTTGCCCTGAGAGAGCGCGATGACATTATCAACCCTCGCTCCTGCGATGGCAAAGACAGGGTCGGGATTTTCCGCCCCGAAGGGTTCGAGGGTTTTGAGCCCCTTGATATTGTCGAGGGTTATGTCCTCGGGCTTAATGAGAAGGTCGCAGTCAACGGTGGCTGCGGGCATTATATCGAACTTTGCAGCAAACTCAAAGACCCGCTTTGAGAACTCGGGGATCTTCTTGGTCTCGATCGTCAGGCCGCCTGCACATTCGTGGCCGCCGAAATGGTCGAGCAGGTCTCCGGCATAGCAAAGGCACTCGAAGATATTGAAGCCCTTGACGCTGCGTGCAGAGCCTCTGGCAAAGCCGTCCTTGCCGATAGAGATAAGTATGACCGGCTTGCTGTACTTTTCGAGGAGCCTTGCGGCGACGATGCCGATAACTCCGTGGTGCCAGCCGTTGCCGGCAAGCACAAGCACCCGTCGATAAAGCGTTTCGGGGTGGGAGTCTATGTAATGCATGATAGCCTTGGTGATGTCGCTCTCGGTCGAGCGGCGGGTGTCGTTGAGCTTGATGAGCTCGTCAACGTATATCACGGCCTCGTCAGGGTCTTCAGCGAGCAGGGCTTTTACGGCTGTGATAGGCGAACCGAAGCGTCCCGAGGCGTTTATCCTCGGGGCCAGCTGAAAGCCGATCGAGCCCGAGGACAGCTCCTCGCGCCTGACGCCCGCCTTTTCCATAAGGTAATCAAGCCCGGGGTTTTCGGTATTTTTCATATAAAGCA
This sequence comes from uncultured Clostridia bacterium, assembly GCA_946533615.1. Taxonomy (GTDB): domain Bacteria; phylum Bacillota; class Clostridia; order Oscillospirales; family Ruminococcaceae; genus FB2012. The sequence continues at coordinate 8,129 of CAMNBY010000260.1, read as the reverse complement.
GCCCCTGCTTGACGATGGTCCTGTTCTCGCCTGTGAGGGGGACGATGTCGGCAACTGTACCGAGGGAGCAGATGTCGGAATACTGCTCGATCATGGTCTCTATATCGCCATCATTGAGGGCGGCGCAGAGCTTCAGGGCAACGCCTGCGCCTGCAAGATCTTTGTATTCCGAGGGACAGTCGTGTCTGTGTGGGTCAACAACGGCCTCGGCTTTGGGGAGAGTATCGAGGGGCTGATGGTGGTCGGTAACGACAAGCTTCATTCCAAGGTCATAAATATGATCGGCCTCGTGAATGGCGGAAATGCCGTTATCTACGGTCACGATAAGCTTTACGCCCTGCTCGGCAAGGGAGTCGATGGCGGCAATGTTCATGCCGTAGCCTTCCTCGCGCTCGGGGATATAGTACATAACGTTAGCGCCGATGTTTTGCAGATAGCTGAAAAGGATAGAGGTGGCGGTAACGCCGTCACAATCGTAGTCACCGTAGACGCAGATAAGTTCGTAATCGTCTATAGCGCGGTTTACGGCGGCTGCGGCCTTGTCCATGTCCTTTATCGAAAACGGATCGGCGATCTCGGCGGTCTTGAAAAAATCCACAAGCTTGTCAAAATCGTCATAGCCGCGGGAGAGCATTACTTTGAGGGTAAGCGGCGCAAGGTCGCACTTGCGGGAGAACTCCCTTACCTTTCCTTCATCGGCCTGATTTATCTTCCACTTTTTCATATTGATCTTCCCCATTACAGATAATAGTATATTATACCACAAAAGCGCCGTTAATTCAATAAATATATTATGAATTAAGCGCGAAAGCGCAACTTTTTATCCAAGCAAGCCGAAAGTGTTTACAAATCCCCTGCTCTGTGGTATAATCAGGTTATCAAAAGGAGGCAGGATATGGAAAACACAACAGCATTGATACAGCAGAGGCTTTTTGCGCTGGCTGACGAAAAATACAGGGAATTTACGGCTCCGATAATCCCGAACTACGACAAGAGCAGCATCATCGGGGTGAGGACGCCGCAGCTGCGGCAGCTGGCAAAGGAATTCAAGAGTCGCGAGGACATCGGGGATTTTCTGAATGGACTGCCGCACAGATACCACGAAGAGAACCTGCTGCACGGCTTTATCATCGCCGAGATCAGGGACTATGACGAGGCCGAGGCCGCCGTGGACAGGCTGCTGCCCTTTGTTGAGAACTGGGCGGTCTGTGATTCGCTGTCGCCGAAGGCTTACAACAAGCACCGCGACAGGCTTATGCCGAAGATACTTGAGCGCTTAGGCTCTCAGCACACCTACACCGTCAGGTTTGCGATCAAGGAGCTGATGCAGCATTTTCTTGAAGAGCGTTTCGCTCCCGAGCAGCTTGAGCTGGTTGCAGGTGTTGTCTCGGAGGAATACTACATCAATATGATGCGGGCGTGGTACTTTGCTACTGCCCTTGCAAAGCAGTGGGAGGCAACGGTCAAGGTCATCGAGGCGCAGCGCCTTGACAAATGGACGCACAACAAGACGATACAAAAGGCCGTTGAAAGCTATCGGATAACCGACGAACAAAAGGCGTATCTGCGAACTTTGAAACGCAAATAACAGAAAGAGCCGTGCAGGGAGCGCGGCTCTTGTTTTTTATTCTGCTGTCTTGAAGGTGAACTTGATCTTCATGGATCTTATAAGGGTATTCTTATCAACATTGACGATCTGGGGAGAAGCGCCGTCAAGGCTGCCGTCGTAGCTTCTGGCATCATCGGGAGCGCTGTTGATATAGCCGTTGTAGATATTTACCCTTGTGCAGTGTTCGTCGTCAGAGGAGGTATACTCCTTGGCGGAAAGCTCCACTGCTTCGTCATTGATGGTTATTTCGTCGATCTTTATGGTGCAGCCCGGGAAAAGGTCCTCGCCGTTGGAGATACCCAGCGCTGCAAAGCCGATGCCCTTGGCCTGTCCTGCCTTTGAAAAGTCAAGGCTGACCTCGTACTGGCCGTCGCCCGTAACGATCACGTTCTCGGCGACTACGCCGTCGGACATATTTGTGGGATCGTACTGGTCGCCGACGCTGTAGCTTATGCGGAAATCCGTGCTGTTGTACATTATCCACGCGATGGCGTCGCTATCTGAGGCAGGGATAGCCATATCCTCAAATGTCCTTTCTTCGGCTTCTTTCTTCATTGCCTCAATACCCTCCAGAGCCTTGCTCTGTATCTCATCATCGGAGAGGGACGCCTGCTTGTCGCGGCTGCGTGATGCGAACAGCTCGCGCATGGTGTCGTCGGGCATCGTGCAGGTATACTTGTCATACAGATTATTGCAGTCCCAGAGCATGGGGCAGAAATTGTAATAATCGCAGTTATTGAGGAAGTTCGTATAGAACTTGTCAGTGTCGGCCTTCGGTGTGGAGGAATCAGTGAGCACCGCATACTCGCCGATTATAACGCCGTAGCCTTTGTCGCAGTACATCGAAAGCTGCGTCATCAGGGAATTCATTTCCTCTACGTCCTTGGCTGAGCCCCAGTGATTAACAGCCTTCTCGCCGCAGTAGTCCCAGGGGGTGTAGTAGTGGACAGAGAGTATCAGCTTGTCCTTGGCGGTGTCGGTAGGCATGACATAGCGGGTGTCGCAGGTCTTGGCGATATCGGTATTATAGCCTGCGATCAGCAGAAAGCGCTCGGCGTTGTTGCCGCCCGTTGCTCTGACCGTGTCAACGAACTTCTGGTTTATATCGTGAGCCATTGCGTAGCACTCGTCCTCGCTGAGAGAGCCCGAATCCTCGGCAATATCCTTATCGTTTAGCCTGTCGCCAAGCTCCTCGTTGGCGGCCTCAAAGATCAGCTTGTAGTCATAATCCTTGAAGCGCTCGGAAAGCTGAGTCCACATGGAGGTGTACATTTCCATTGCCTTTGCGCGGGTCTCTTCGGAAGCGGAGCCGAACATTCCCCACCAGCCGCCGTCCCAGTGGTCGTTTACGACAACGTACATATCGCAGTCAAGTGCGTAGTTGATGACCTCCTCGACTCTTGCAAGATAGGCCTCGTCGATGGTGTAGTCGCCTGTCTCGAAGTTCATAGCGTTTGTCCAAGCAACGGGAATGCGGATCGAATCGAAGCCGCAGGCCTTCATGCCTTCGATCATTTCCTTGGTAGTCGTGGGCTGTCCCCAGGTGTTTTCGCTTGTGGTGGGGTCGCCGCCCGCAACGTAATAGCCGTGGTTATAGGCCTCGAAGGTATTTCCGAGATTTATGCCGTTGCCCATGTCCTTTACCGTTTCCTGAGCTGTCATGGGATTGTCCTCGGCTTCGGCGGTTTCTGTCGATGCGGCATCAGCCTTGGCTGACGAAACATCGGACGAGCCGCCTTTGGAGCAGGCCGAGAGAGCGCTTGCTGCCATCACGGCAGCGCAGGCCAAGGAAATGAGTCTGCCTCTTTTCATTGATCGCACCTCCTGTTAAATGCTGTCAGCAATACTTATTCAAGCTCGAATGCGCCTGTGTAGAGCTGATAGTAAGTTCCCTTTGCGGCTATCAGCTGGTCATGGCTGCCGCGTTCGATTATCCTTCCGTGGTCAAGCACCATTATAACATCGGAATTCATGACCGTGGAGAGTCTGTGGGCGATAACGAAAACCGTTCTGCCCTCCATAAGCTTGTCCATGCCCTTCTGGACGATAGCCTCGGTTCGGGTGTCGATCGAGGACGTTGCCTCGTCGAGGATCATTACCGGCGGATCGGCAACTGCGGCTCTTGCAATAGCTATCAGCTGGCGCTGACCCTGCGAGAAGTTGGAGCCGTTGTTGGAGAGGGGTGTGTTATAGCCCTCGGGGAGTCTTGTGATGAAATCGTCGGCGCCTGCAAGCTTGGCGGCTTCGATGCACTCCTCGTCCGTTGCGTCAAGTCTGCCGTAGCGGATATTGTCCATAACAGTTCCCGTGAACAGGTTCGTTTCCTGAAGAACAAGGCCGAGAGAGCGCCTGAGATCCTGTTTTTTGATCTTGTTGATGTTTATGCCGTCATACCTGATCTTGCCGTCCGCAATGTCATAGAAGCGGTTGATAAGATTGGTTATTGTGGTCTTGCCTGCGCCTGTTGCGCCGACGAACGCCACCTTCTGTCCTGGCCTGGCGTAGACGGAAACATCGTGGAGGACGTCCTTGCCCTCTTCGTAGGCAAAGTCTACCTCGTTCATCTCGACATCGCCCCTGAGCGGCGTGTAGGTAACAGAGCCGTCGGCGGTATGTGGGTGCTTCCACGCCCAGTTCTTTGTGTGCTGCGAGGTCTCGACCAGCTCGCCGTTCTTATCTGTCTTGACGTTTACAAGGGTGACATAGCCGTCGTCGGCCTCGGGCTGCTCGTCCATCAGGGAGAATATCCTGTTGGCGCCTGCCATTGCCATAACGACCGCATTTATCTGCTGCGAGAGCTGGTTGATGTTGCCCGTGAACTGCTTGGTCATATTTAGGAAGGGAACGATTATGGCGATAGAGAGCGGAAGCCCCGAGATGCTGATATTCTTGATATTGGAGAGCATAAAGATGCCGCCCGCCATAGCGATCACAACATAGAGGATATTGCCGATATTCATGATTATCGGACCAAGGGCATTGGCGTAGGCGTGAGCCCTGTAGCTGTCCTCGAAAAGCGCTTCGTTTATCTTGTCGAAATCCTCGGTGCATTCGGCTTCGTGGTTAAAGACCTTTACAACCTTCTGACCGTTCATTATCTCCTGAACGTAGCCCTCCTCCTTGCCGATGGAGGCCTGCTGGCGGATAAAGAACTTGGCCGAGCCGCCGCCGATCTTCTTGGAAACGAACATCATCAGGAAGATGCCCAAGATAACGACAAGCGTCATCCACAGGCTGTAATAAAGCATTATAGCAAACACGCAGAGCACGATGGCACCCGACTGTATCAGCGACGGAAGCGCCTGCGAGATAAGCTGGCGGAGGGTGTCGATGTCGTTGGTGTAATAGCTCATTATGTCGCCGTGCTTGTGGGTATCGAAGTAGCGGATAGGAAGATCCTGCATACCGTCAAACATAGCGCAGCGCATCTTCGAGAGGAAGCCCTGCGTCATATAGGCCATTAGCTGGGTCTGGACGGTGATGGCTATGATAGACAGGACATAGAAGGTTATGAGCAGTGTTATCTTGGGGATTATCTCCTTGCTGGCTGCGTCCCAGTCGCCGCTCTCGTACCACTTCTCGATTATGGTGATGACATTCTGGACGAAGATGGCGGGGATAGATGAAGCCACCGCCGAGAACAGCGTACAGAGGATAGTCACGGGCACAAGCACGGGATAGAACTTGAAGAGCATCTTGACAGTTCTTTTCAGCGAGGCGAAGCTGACCTGAGGTCTCATTTCGAGCTTACTCATGGTCATCACCTCCGCTCGTCTGCTGCTCATATACCTCGCGGTAGATATCGGATCTTTCAAGCAGCTCCTCGTGAGTGCCCATGTCGGCTATGCGGCCGTTGTCAAGCACGATGATAAGGTCGGAATCCTGCACAGAGGCTATGCGCTGTGCTATTATGATCTTGGTGGTCTCGGGAATATAGGTCTTGAAGCCTGCTCTTATCAGCGCGTCGGTCTTGGTATCGACGGCGCTGGTAGAGTCGTCGAGGATAAGTATCTTAGGCTTTTTGAGCATTGCCCTTGCGATACAGAGCCTCTGCTTCTGGCCGCCCGAAACGTTGGTGCCGCCCTGCTCTATCATCGAGTCATAGCCGTCGGGGAAGCTTTGCACGAACTCGTCGGCCTGAGCTATCTTGCAGACAGCCTGTATCTCTTCGAGGGTGGCGTCCTTATTGCCCCAGCGGAGGTTGTCGGCGATAGTGCCCGAGAACAGCACGTTCTTTTGCAGCACCATCGCAACGCTGTCGCGGAGCTTTTCGAGGCTGTATTCCTTAACGTTCACGCCGCCGACGAGTACCTCGCCCTCTGTGGCGTCGTATAGTCTTGGGATAAGCTGGACGAGGGTGGACTTACTTGATCCCGTACCGCCGATTATGCCGACGGTCATGCCCGACTCGATCTTAAGGTCGATATCCGCGAGGGCAAAGCGCTTGGCCTTTTCGGAATACTTGAAGCTAACGTTCCTGAACTCGATCGAACCGTCCCTGACTTCTGTGATAGCGTTTTCGGGGTCGGTAAGGTCGGATTCCTCGGAGAGAACCTCGCAGATACGCTTTGCGCTTTCTGCCGAGATAGTGATGATAACATAGATCATCGAGAGCATCATCAGGGATATGAGTATCTGCATACCGTAGGTTATCATGGCGGAGATCTGGCCTACGTCGATGGTCTCGCCCTTGCCCGAGATTATCATTTTAGAACCGACGAGCAGCACGAAGGCCATATTGAAATAAACGCAGAACTGCATGATGGGCGTATTGAGAGCAACGATGCGCTCGGCCTTGGTGAAGTCCTTGCGGATATCCTCGGCGGCGCGGGAGAAGTTCTCCTTTTCGTACTGCTCTCTTGAAAATCCCTTGACAACGCGCATGGCTCTTACGTTTTCTTCTATAGACTCGTTCAGTCTGTCGTACTTGCGGAACACCCGCCTGAAAGCTGGCATCGCCTTGCGGCTGATGATGAAGAGCCCGACCGCAAGTATAGGCACGACAACAACGAAGGTGCCTGCCAGCATGCCGCCCATAATGTATGCCATGATTATAGCAAACACCAGCATTATCGGGCTGCGCACCGCAGTTCTTATTATCATCATATAGGACATCTGCACGTTCGTGACGTCGGTGGTGAGCCTCGTGACAAGCGAGGAGGAGGAGAATTTATCTATATTCCCGAAGGAGAAGGTCTGCACCTTCGAGAAGACGTCCTTCCTCACGTTTTTGGCAAAGCCTGCCGAGGCCTTGGCGCAGGAGAAGCCCGCTGCACCGCCGAAGGTCAGGGAGATAAGCGCCAGCACGGCAAGGAAAATGCCTGTCACGACGATCTCCTTCATTGCGGCGCCTGCCTTGATGTCGTTTACAAGATTGGCCGTGATAAAGGGTATGAAGATCTCGATAACGGCCTCGCCGATAATGAACAGCAAAGTGATGATAGTTGGTTTTTTGTATTCCCGCACGCATTTCGCGAGCTGTTTTATCATCTGTATCACCTCATGATTATTTATCTATTCATATAATTATACAATATATAGCAATCAAAGTCAATGTATAAAAGGTTAATTGTGCGGTCACTTCCACTCGGAGATGACGGAGCGCGAGAAGGCACGGGCTGTACGGCGAAGCTCGGGAGTGTCGGCTGTCCAGGAGAGGACATCGGCGCCGAGCTCCTGTGCGGTGTAAATATCCTCCATCTCGATCGTTCTGAGGTCAAAGGAAAGGAAGTCGGGCTTGGTGATGTACTTCCAGACGGGCTTGGTCGAGCTGAGCCTTTCGAGGAGGTCTTCCTTTTTGCTGCCCGAGGGGTGGCCTGTGACAAGCTGGCCGCGGCAGACCTTAGGGGCGTGGAGCCTGAACCAGAGCAGAATCATCGGGTCGAAGCTCTGGACGGCGTATTCGCCGTTATAGCCTTTGAGCAGCTTCATCAGGCGCTTTTCAACCGTGCCGTAGGGCGAGCCGCGCTTGATCTCTATAAGAAGCGGCACTCTGCTGTCAACGAGCTTCAAAACGTCCGAGAACAGCGGTATCTTCTCTTCGCAGTCCGAAAGCGGAAACGCCGCAAGCTGGCTGTATTCAAGCTCCGAGAGCTTTATATCCGTGCCGCACATACGCAGCAGGTCGGCATCGTGAAAAACGACGAGGCGGCAATCCTTGGTCATTCTGATGTCAAGCTCGATGGCAAGGCCTTTAGCGATAGCTTTTTCAAAAGCCGCCATTGAGTTTTCGGGGATCCCGCCGCCGTGGAGGCCTCTGTGGGCGATATATTTACCAAAATCCATTAAAGCACCTTCCTTGATAGTCTTATATTATAATAGCGCCAAAAGCCAGATTTGTCAACGAAGAGCGAATGTTAAAGCTTTGTTCATTAAAATTTCATTTAATATATCACATATCACACACAATAGCATTGTATAATATTTCTTGTATCTTTTAAGGCAACACCGCACGACCCCTGTGCATCAGATGCGCCGTCCAGATTTTCGTCAGATTGCCTAAATTCGACGCAGGCTTGCG
>CAMNBY010000259.1 GCA_946533615.1 uncultured Clostridia bacterium | reverse complement strand
GGTGTGCGCTTCGCGCACGTTTACCCTTTTGTCCTTCGGACATTTCCCCTGTCAGGGGAATACTATTCAGCCGGAGCAGTTCGTGGAGAAGGCACAATTCACTTCCAAACGCACAAATGACAGATCAGCACTAATTGTGAATTGCCAATTTACCCGCTTCGCGGCAAGATACGCCGCAGGCGCACATTCATTGTGCATTGTGCATTGTGAATTGTGAATTGCCTTATCTCATTCCGCGGTACATCGGGCCGTAAGCCGCACAGGCTCTGTAGTCGGCGCCTTCCTTGTCCATGCCGAAGGCGTTCCATGCGGCAGGGCGGAAGATCTTCTCCTCGGGAACGTTGTGCATCGCAACGGGTATGCGCAGGATAGACGCAAGAGTTATCAGGTCGGCACCAACATGGCCGTAGCTGATAGCGCCGTGATTGGCGCCCCAGTTGTTCATCACGTCATAAGCCGTCCTGAACGGCGCCGCCTCGGTCACGCGGGGCGTGAACCATGTACACGGCCAGGTGTAGTCAGTCCGCTTCCAGAGTATGTCGTTGACCTCCTCGGGCAGCTTGACGGTCCAGCCCTCTGCGATCTGGAGCATCGGCCCGAGCCCCTTGACAAGGTTGAGCCTTATCATCGTCACGGGCATCTCGGCGTCGGTGACGTATCTCGAGGAGAAGCCGCCGCCGCGGAAATAGCCGCAGTCTGCATAGTTCCAGGTCGTCGCCTCGAGTATGCGCTTCTGATCCTCGGGGGTAACGTTCCACCATTCCTTCATCTCGGGCTCATTCTTGTCGTTGAGCGCCATTCCGCTTGCATCAAGGCAGGCAGCGCCCGAATTGATAAGATGTATGAAGCCGCCTGCGTCCTTGGCGTGGCCTGTCAGCTCGTAGTTCGCGGCCTTTCTGAGCGCCTCGGGGCTCCAGTAGGTGCGGACGTCTGCAAAGATCTGTGCGCGGTTGGTCAGCAGCTTTAAAAACAGCATTCCGAGGCCGTTGAGCACGTCGTTCTCGGTCGCAAGTATGTAGGGCTCGCGTGCTCCGTTCCAGTCGAAGGTAGTGTTGAGCATCGCCTCGGGGAAGTCGCAGTTGGGATAGAAGTCCGTCCACTGGCGCTGACCCTGGAAGCCTGCCGCGATCGCGTTGTGACCCACGGCCTCCTCCTCGCGCCCCTTGGGAAGCTTGTCGTTTCCGTTCATCAGATCCTTGATTATGCACATCATCTTGACAACGAATTCCCAGTCCTGCTCCTTCTGCTCGGGGGTCTTCTGGAGGAAGTCGGGGTTCTTGTCAAAGCCCTCCTTGCAGTTCTGCTTTGTCCAAGCAAGCGCCTTCTCGAACTCCTCCTTGTCGTAGATCTCCTCGGTCATTCGGCGGATTATCTCTACCTCGTCCACGGACTCTACCCTCATGCCGAGGTATTCCTCGATGAACGCAGGGTCGATGATCGAGCCGCCGATGCCCATGCAGATCGAGCCGATCTGGAGATAGCTCTTGCCCCTCATCGTGGCAGCCGCAACAGCAGCCCTTCCGAACCTGAGCAGCTTCTCGCGGACGTCGGCAGGGATCTCGGTATCGTCGGCCTCGCAGACATCGTGACCGTAGATGCCGAATGCAGGCAGACCCTTCTGGGCGTGAGTAGCGAGCACCGACGCCAGATAGACAGCGCCCGGGCGCTCTGTACCGTTGAAGCCCCAGACGGCCTTGATCGTGTTCTTGTCCATATCCATAGTCTCGGCGCCGTAGCACCAGCAGGGAGTGACGGTCAGTGTTATGTCAACGCCGCAGCGCTTGAACTTTGCCTCACAGGCAGCAGCCTCTGCCACGCGGCCGATCGTCGTGTCAGCGATAACGACCTTGACGGGCTCGCCGTTTGAATAGCGCAGGTTCTCCTCAAAGAGCTTTGCGGCGCTCTTTGCCATGTTCATCGTCTGATCCTCGAGTGACTCGCGGACACCGAGAGCTCCGCGCCTGCCGTCGATGGTCGGGCGTATGCCGATAACGGGATATTCGCCTTTGAATCTGTTTTCTGCCATGATAAGTACCTCCTCGAAAAATGACTGCAATAATATATATGCTTTAATTATACCACACCTTTAGTAAAAAGTGTACAAAAATTTTCCTGTCCCCGGTAGAAAATAAGGCATAATTTTTGTGAGTTTTTTACAACCGTGTTTTATGATGTATGAGGATATTATCCGCGGGCGGTTGACTGATACTTGGCGATGATGTATAATGAAGAAAAACGACGAAAGCGAGTGATCTATGTTGAGGAACAATGACCCGAGAGCGCAGCACAGGCTGCCGGATGATGCCGCGGGCATAGCGGCTCGTGCCTGCGAGATCGACGAGCAGTACGACTTTCACATCGGCCTGAGCAGGCGGCTGAACGAGCTCGGGGTCAGCTGCACTCCCGACGACCGCGAGCTGATGCTTGAAGAAGTGAAGCGGAGATACAAGTCAAGGCTCGGCATAAGCTGCCCGAGGACGGTGCAGGAGTGGGTCAGAGACACGACCCCGGGCACAGTCAACAGGCGCAACAACTACGAGCTCTGTATGGCGCTCGAGCTGGACTTCGAGGGCACCGCCGACTTTTTCTACCGCTGGTTCATGACCGCTCCCTGGTGCTGCAAATGCCGCACCGACGCGGTCTTTCTCTACTGCATATCTCACAAGCGCCCCTACTCCGCAGCGGCAAAGATGCTCGAGGAGGCGCAGGGCTTTGTGCCGCAGGAGGAGGCTCACACCGACACCCTGACGATCTTTCAGACTATCGTTGACAGGATCGGCGACGACGAGCGGTTCATGGAATATCTCAGCCGCCACTGCTACGGCAACGAGCAGCAGTTTCAGATCGCACGCGCAAGGATAATCGAGGAAACAGAGCTCATCAAGCAGCGGATACTCTCCGACAGCTGCTTCGAGGCGGCCTCTCCCGACAGGCTCAACAGCGCGGTCATCGGGGAGCTTATGGGCTGGCGCTACCAGCCCGACAGGAACAGCGCCCCCGTACACAGGCTGCCGAAGCGCTACACGGCCTCCCTGCCGAACGACGTGACCCTCGGGAAGATACTGAGCGGCAGCAAAGCCTCCTACGAGACGCTGCGAAAAACGCTGATGCTGATGCACTTCTACAACTTCTACAGCGAGGCCGAGAACCTGAACGAGCAGGACACCGAAGCGAACGCCACAGACTTCGCGGAGGAGCTGAACGAGGTGCTCGAGAGCTGCGGAATGGCGCCCTCGCTTAACTTCCACCCGTTCGATATGGTGCTTCTCTGCTGCTCGCACACGCTCGAGCCGATAGTGACGTTCTTTGATGTGAACGAGCGGAATTGATTTTTATACAAGACGGCGGAAAGGCTGTATAATCAAGAGAGAAAGGAGGCGTCAGGATGCTTGCGAAGGGCGACGTGATAAGATCCGAGGGACGTGAATACACTGTGCTGGAGCTGCTTGGAAAGGGCGCCTCTGCGGCAGCATATCTTGCTCTGTGCAGCCGCGGCGGCCTGACCTCGCGGTGCATACTCAAGGAATGCATCTCGGAGAACAAGGAGCGCTTTCTTGCCTCGGGCAGAATGCAGAACGAGATACGGCAGCAAAGCTCTCTCGGCAACCAGACTCCCCCCGTGAGCCACGTCTTTGAAGCGGACGGCACCGCCTTTATCGACGTTGCCTGCTTCGGCGGAACTACTCTCGACAGGCTGAAGCTCACGCTTCCGCAGTATATGGCGCTCTGTCTGACGATCGCAAAGACGGTCGGCTATTACCACGCCTCGGGGCTGCTCTGCCTTGACCTCAAGCCCGAGAACATCTTCGTCCTTCAAAACGCTCCCGACGACACCCTGACCCAGCTGGTCGAGTTCATCGACTTTGACAGCGTGATAAGGGCGGGAGAGGGCACACCGACCTCATACACCGCGAAATGGTCGGCGCCCGAGCAGCGCAGCGCCCACAGCAGCGTCACCGCCGCCGCAGATATATTCTCGATCGGAGAGCTGGTGTTCTTCCTGCTTTTCGGCAGGCACTCGACCGAGCGCGAACACAGGGGCTTCTCGGTCTACCCCTTCGACGACGAGAGCTGCCCGAGGGCTCACCGACGCTTCACCGACAGACCCGCCGTCCGCGGCCTGTTCACAAGGCTGTTCCGCATCACGCTGCGCTCATCGGCCGCAAACCGAGCCCAGAGCACCGCCGAGGTCGCTTCCCTGCTGTCCCTGCTTGTCGCCGAGCTTGAACAGAAGGACTATATCATTCCGCGGCTGCCCTCGGTGCCTGCGTTCTTTGTCGGGCGCGAGAGCGAGCTCTCAGAGATCTCGCGGCGGCTCGCACAGGACAGGGTGCTGTTTTTGACGGGCGTCGGCGGCATAGGCAAGACCGCCCTCGCAAGAGCCTTTGTCCGCAGCCGCAGAGCCGACTGTGACGCCGTGATCTATCTTGAATTCGAGGGCAGCATCGTGCGGACGTTCTGCGACGATATGCAGCTGCAGCTGAGCTGCGTGACCCGCGAGGACGG
>CAMNBY010000258.1 GCA_946533615.1 uncultured Clostridia bacterium | reverse complement strand
TATCACAGTTGGAGGTTATTTTAAAGCGCTCGCTGAAGCTTTTTATGTCCCCCGGTAGAACCGGGGGTTTTGTTACGCTAAAGCATCCAAGCAAAAAAGCGCAGACGTGGCGCCTGCGCTTTGGTGTTTGCTTTGTTCTGTTTATCAGAGCAGTTTCTTCAGCCTCTCGTTTACGGCCTTGAGGAAGTCCTCGGTGTTTACCTTCTGCTTGTTCTCAAGCTTCGAGAGCAGGTAGAGGTCGCCGGTCATTACGCCGTCCTCGATGGTCTGAATGGTCGCCTGCTCAAGCTTGTCGGCAAAGGCCATAAGCTCGGGCAGCTCGTCGAGCTCGCCCCTCTTGCGGAGGGCGCCGCTCCAGGCGAACAGCGTTGCAACGGAGTTCGTCGAGGTCTCCTCGCCCCTGAGGTGCTTGTAGTAGTGGCGCTGAACAGTGCCGTGAGCCGCTTCGTACTCGTAGACGCCGTCGGGCGAAACAAGCACAGAGGTCATCATCGCCAGCGAGCCGTAGGCTGTTGCTACCATGTCGCTCATAACGTCGCCGTCATAGTTCTTGCACGCCCAGATATAGCCGCCGTTAGAGCGGATAACGCGCGCAACGGCGTCGTCGATCAGGGTGTAGAAATACTCGATGCCTGCGGCGGCAAAGCGATCCTTGTACTCGTTGTCAAAGATCTCCTGGAAGATGTCCTTGAAGGTGTGGTCGTACTTCTTGGAGATAGTGTCCTTGGAGGCGAACCAGATGTCCTGCTTCTTGTCCAGCGCGAAGTTGAAGCAGGCTCTTGCAAAGGACGAGATAGAATCCGTCCTGTTGTGCAGACCCTGAATTATGCCTGAGGTGTCCTTGAAGTCAAAGATAGTCTCGCGGGTCTCGTTGCCGTCCTTGTCGGTGAGCACGAGCTCAGCCTTCGAGCCCTGCGGCGCCTTCATCTCAACGTTCTTGTAAACATCGCCGTAGGCGTGACGGGCAATGGTGATAGGCTTTGTCCAGGTGGGTATGTAGGGAGTGATGCCCTTAACAAGGATAGGCGTTCTGAACACTGTGCCGTCGAGCATAGCTCTGATAGTGCCGTTGGGGCTCTTCCACATCTCCTTGAGGTTATACTCGGGCATACGGGCGGCGTTCGGCGTGATAGTCGCGCACTTTACGGCAACGCCGTACTTCTTTGTGGCGTTAGCCGAATCCACCGTCACCTGGTCGTTGGTCTCGTTGCGGTGTACGAGCCCGAGGTCGTAATACTCGGTCTTGAGGTCGATGTAGGGTGTAAGGAGGATATCCTTGATCTCCTGCCAGATTATTCTGGTCATCTCGTCTCCGTCCATCTCAACAAGGGGTGTTTTCATCTGTATCTTTGCCATTGGTCTCTACCTCCAGTATTCTTTGTTTTTATTTTATGCTTACGAACAGCACAAAGGCCGTTGCCGCCGCGAATATCAGCGCCTCGGCGATGCTGCCGATGATAGAATGCAGGAACGTTTTGCCGCACCGGCTCTTATTCCAGACCACGCCGCTCACAAAGCCTGCGCCTGTAATGAACATCAGCGCCTCGGGTATCATTCTTCCGTGGCGCGAGAGGCTGTAGGCGCCGAACAGCGAGGCTGCAAGGAAGCACCACGCCAGATACCAGCCGATCCTTCTCATGACCTCGCGGGCGTTCTCGCTCACGCCGAAGCTGTCGAGCAGCGACTCGATAGCGTACATCTGAAAGGTGCGGCGGTAGTAGCGGCGGTGTCCGAGGTTGTGCATCATCTCGTCCTGATGTGCCCGCTGAATGCGCGAGTGCGCCATCATCTCCTCGACATACTCGAGCGCCTCGGCGGTATGATCCTCGGGCGCCTCGGAGCTTGGCGAATCCTCGCCAGGCATCATATTTTCGAGTGTAGGCAGGGGGTTTTGCTCCTGCTCGAACTCTCTTACCTTTTCCTTCTGCCGCTCTATCTCGTCGGCGTCGAAGAAATCCGAGAAGTCGTCCTCGGGTTTTTTCTTTTTTGCCGACAGGCTCGGCTGCTCAAAGATCTCGTCGGCGCTCATTCCCTCAAAGCGCCTGCGGTACTCATCGCGCTTACGCTCGGCATCAGACTTTGCGGCCTCCTCGGCCTCGTGCTTTTTCTGTGCGTTATACTCGTCGAGGTACTTTTTAGCGTTGCCGCCGGAATAGATATCATAATTGAAATCCGTCGAGATTATATCCTTTTCGTCCATGGTGATTACCTCAGGATAGGGTTCATGATTTTTCTGCTGCGCTCTGATGCGAGGGGCTAATTGTGCATTGTGCATTGTGCATTGAAAAGCCTTATTTCAGCGACTCTCTTGTATAATCAAGCAGGCCGCCTGCAAGCATCACGTCTCTTGTTCTGCCGGTCAGCTCGCAGAGCACGGGAATGCGGTCGCCTGTGGTCTTGTCGATGACCGTGAGCTCGGTCTTCCCTGCTTCGATGTCGGCTCTTACGTTCTCGATAGCTATCTCGTCGCCCTGACCGATCTTGTCGTAGTCGGCCTCGTTGACAAAGGTGAGCGGAAGGATACCTGCGTTTATCAGGTTAGCCCTGTGGATACGCGCGAAGCTCTTTACCAGCACAGCCTTGATGCCGAGATAGAGGGGCGCCAGAGCTGCGTGCTCTCTCGAAGAGCCCTGACCGTAGTTCACGCCGCCGACGATGATGCTCCTGCCCATGTTCTTTGCCCTGCGGGGGAAGTCCTCGTCACAGACGGTGAAGCAATGCTGCGAGATAGCAGGGATATTTGAGCGCAGAGGCAGTATCTTTGCGCCTGCCGGCATGATGTGGTCGGTAGTGATATTGTCGCCCACCTTGAGAGACACCTGACACTCGATGCTCTCGACCAGCGGCGAGGTCTCGGGATAGGGCTTGATGTTCGGGCCGCGGAGTATCTCGACCTTATCCATCTCCTCCTCGGGAGCGGGTGCAGCGACCATATTATCGTTTATCACAAACTGCTTCGGCATCTCGAACGCAGGCATATCGCCGAGCTCTCTCGGGTCGGTGAGGTAGCCTGTGAGCGCTGACAGCGCCGCCATTTCGGGAGAAACGAGATAGATCTGGCCGTCCTTTGTTCCCGAGCGTCCCTCAAAGTTGCGGTTGAACGTTCTGAGAGATACGCCGCCCGAGTTAGGCGACTGACCCATGCCGATGCAGGGGCCGCAGGCAGACTCGAGTATCCTGGCGCCTGCGTCGATCATCGTGGCGAGGGCGCCGTTCTGAGCGATCATATTCAGCACCTGCTTCGAGCCGGGAGCGATAGCCAGCGACACGTCGGGGTGAACTGTCTTGCCCTTGAGTATATAAGCGACCTTCATCATATCCATGAACGAGCTGTTCGTGCAGGAGCCGATGCAGACCTGATCTATTTTGAGCCTGCCGATCTCGGCGACGGTCTTGACGTTATCGGGAGAATGGGGACAGGCAGCCATAGGAACGATAGCGGAGAGGTCGATGTTTACCTCCTCGTCATACACGGCGTCGTCGTCAGCGCTGAGCTCTGTCCACACCTCTGCCCTGTCCTGAGCCTTGAGGAACTCGAGCGTTACCTCATCGGAGGGGAAGATAGATGTTGTGGCACCCAGCTCTGCGCCCATGTTCGTGATCGTTGCTCTCTCGGGGACTGACAGGGTCTTTACGCCCTCGCCGCAGTACTCGATCACCTTGCCGACGCCGCCCTTTACCGAGAGCCTGCGCAGCACCTCAAGGATAACGTCCTTTGCGGCAACCCAGGGCGAGAGCCTGCCCGTGAGGTTCACCTTGACGATCTTGGGGTAGGTGATGTAATAAGCGCCGCCGCCCATTGCTACGGCAACATCAAGGCCGCCTGCGCCGATCGCTATCATGCCGATGCCGCCGCCCGTGGGTGTGTGGCTGTCAGAACCGATCAGGGTCTTTCCGGGAATGCCGAAGCGCTCGAGGTGTACCTGATGGCAGATGCCGTTGCCGGGACGCGAGAACCAGATGCCGTGCTTCTTTGCTACCGAACCGATGAAGCGGTGGTCGTCGGCGTTCTCAAAGCCCGACTGGAGCGTGTTGTGGTCTATGTAAGCCACGGAGCGCTCGGTCTTTACTCTCGGCACTCCGATAGCCTCGAACTCAAGGTAAGCCATCGTGCCTGTTGCGTCCTGTGTCAGGGTCTGGTCGATGCGTATGCCGATCTCGTTACCCTTCACGAAGTCGCCGTCAACGACGTGAGCCTTCAAGATCTTTTCTGTCAGTGTCAATCCCATGATAAAACATTCCTTTCATGTAAGTGATCGCCCCGGGGCGCTGTTGCCGTGGGGCAGGCACATATATATTTATTATAACTCAAAACGCAGCTTATGTCAAGATTTGGGGAGTATGTCTTTTTTCTCGGCAGGGCCGCTCCCGTTTTTGTACAACGGATTGAAATCTTTTTATGATCGTGGTATAATAGAAAAAACAACTGTGTGGTGTATGCTGCTGATAATAGCGGGCATTCGGTATTCCAAAGGAACAAAGGCAACACCGCACGACCCGCGGCTAACGCCTCTGCACATCATCTGCTTGCCAGCTTTCCGTCATATTACCCAAATTC
>CAMNBY010000257.1 GCA_946533615.1 uncultured Clostridia bacterium | reverse complement strand
ATTCTCGAGCCAGTGGAAGTAGATCTTGTCAAAGCGCTCGGGAATGAACTTTGTCTCGCCGTTCTTGACGGCATCTATAGCAGGGCCTGCAAGGGGCTGCATCTTAACGAACCACTGTGTTGAAACTCTGGGCTCTACGGTCGAGCCGCAGCGGTAGCAGGTGCCTACGTTGTGAGCGTGATCCTCGGTCTCTACCAGGAAGCCGCCCTTGTCAAGGTCTTCAACTATCTTCTTTCTTGCCTCGTACCTGTCCATGCCTGCGTAGGCGGGATAGTCCTCGGTGATCTTAGCGTCCTCGGTGAGAACGGTTATCATCTCAAGGCCGTGCCTCTTGCCAACCTCGAAGTCGTTGGGGTCGTGAGCAGGGGTGATCTTAACAACGCCCGTACCAAACTCCATGTCAACATAGCTGTCGGCGACTACGGGGATCTCGCGGCCGACCAGAGGCAGGATAAGGGTTTTGCCGACCGCGTCCTTGTATCTCTCGTCGTCGGGATTTACTGCAACAGCAGTATCGCCCAGCAGGGTCTCGGGTCGGGTGGTAGCCAACTCAAGATATCCCGAGCCGTCCTTGAAGGGGTATCTCAGGTGCCAGAAATGGCCTGCCTGCTCCTCAAACGTTACCTCGGCATCGGAAAGGGAGGTGCGGCACTTGGGGCACCAGTTGATTATCCTCTCGCCGCGGTAGATCAGTCCCTTGTTGTAGTATTTTACAAATACTTCCTTAACGGCCTTTGAGCAGCCCTCGTCCATAGTGAAGCGCTCGCGGTCCCAGTCGCAGGAAGAGCCAAGCTTTTTCAGCTGCTCAACTATCCTGCCGCCGTACTGAGCCTTCCACTCCCATGCGCGCTTCATAAAGCCCTCGCGGCCAAGCTGTTCCTTGGTTATGCCTTCCTTGCGCATCGCCTCAACGATCTTGGCCTCGGTCGCTATGGCGGCGTGGTCGGTGCCCGGCAGCCAGAGAGCAGAATATCCGCTCATTCTCTTGTATCTGATAAGTATATCCTGAAGCGTTTCGTCAAGAGCGTGACCCATGTGCAGCTGTCCCGTGATGTTCGGGGGCGGGATAACGATGGTGTAGGGCTTTTTCTTCGAGTCGATCTCGGCGTGGAAGTACTTGCCGTCCTCCCAGAATTTGTATATTTTGTCTTCGGTCTGCGAGGGGTCGTAAACCTTTGGAAGCTCGTTAGTCATTTTTATCTTTCCTTTCGTGAGTGGATTGTTTGTGCCTTAAATGCCCGTGACGGGCCTGCTCACTCGCAGGAACAGCCCGAAGGCTCTTCCACATCGGTTGCAGAACATCATAGCTGTTCGCTCTCCTTACATACATATATAGTTATTATTGCATATTTTGTCGGTAAAGTCAAGAGCTAAATTCTGTATTATAATAATTCTGCGCGAGCATATTTACAAATTCACAAATATGTGATAGAATATAGTAAAAGCTAGGCGCAGCGCGAAAATACGCGCTTCGCAACCAAGCGCAACCGCCGGTTGACAAATTGAAAAGCCCGCTTGGTGGTACGCAACAGCAAAAAATGATATACTGAGATCACAGAAACGGGCAGCGCCCGAGTGAAAGGAAAATGAAATATGATCTTTGCAGACAAGCTTATCGACCTCAGAAAGCGCAGCGGCCTCTCTCAGGAGGAGCTGGCAGAAAAAATGAACGTCAGCCGCCAGTCGGTGTCGAAATGGGAGGGCGCACAGTCCGTGCCCGACATCAATAAGATGATCGCCCTCAGCGAGATCTTCGGCGTCAGCACCGATTACCTTTTAAAAGACGAGATAGAAGCCCCCGAGCTTATAAAACAGGAAGACAGCGGCGAGGAGCTCCGCCGCTTCACCCTCGAGGAGGCCAACGACTTTCTTGAAAAGAACGGCCGCCTTGCAGCCTCCACTGCCCTCGGCACCTTCCTCTGTATCATCTCCGTGATCCCGATGATCTCTCTCGGCGTTATAGGTGAGATCAAGAAGATCGAGCTGCTTTCGGGTCTGGGCGTAGCCGTTATGCTTTGCATCATCGCTGTCGGCGTGATGCTGTTCATCAAGAACGGCTCCCTCACCGAGAAATACGCCTTCCTTGACAAGGAACCGATCGACACCGCCTATGGCGTTGAAGGAGCAGTCCGCGAGCGCCGCGATGCCTTCATGTCAAAGTTCAACTCCTCCATAGCCTTCGGCACTGTGCTGTGCATCATCGGAGTTGCGGCAATGATCGCCTTCGGTGTCATCGGCGATCAGCTTGACAAGGGCAGGAGCACCGAAGATGCCTTTGCAATGATCGGCGTGAACGTTATGCTGCTTTTTATTGCCTTCGGCGTCTGGATAATGACCAAAGCGAGCATGATAAAGTCTGGCTTCGACAAGCTCCTCGAGGACGGCGAGTATACCCGCGAAAAAAAGTATGAAAAGAGCATTGACAAGGTCAATATCGTGCTCATCTACTGGATGATCGTCGTTTCTGTCTTCCTTGCGGTCAGCTTCGTTACCGACAAATGGGGCTGGAGCTGGATAATACTCGCGGTCGGCGGTGTCCTTACTCCTGCTGTCAGCGAGCTCAAAAAGATCGGAAAGAAATGATAGTCAGCCCGTCGTTACCTGCGGCGGGCTTTTTTCGTCTATATAGATGAAGGCGGAGATTGCCGGAAACAAAGGGGGTGTCCCAATGGAAGATGAGTGTATAACCGAGCTTTACTGGAAGCGCGACGAACAGGCCGTCGCCGAGAGCCGCAGCAAATACGGCGCCTACTGCGGCACTATAGCAGATAATATCCTGCATTCACGCGAAGATACAGAGGAGTGCCTGAACGACACATGGGAACGGGCGTGGAATACCATACCGCCCGAGAGGCCGCGCAGGCTCGGCGTTTATCTGGGCAGCCTCACGCGAAGCATCGCCATTGACAGGTGGCGCCGTGACAGAGCCGAAAAACGCGGCAGCGGTCAGGCGGAGCTTTGTCTTGACGAGCTCTCGGAGTGCATCGGCGAGGAGCGCCCCATAGAGGACAGCCTCGCGCTCCGCGAGGCGCTGGACAGCTTCCTTCGGGCGCAAAGCAAGAAAAACAGAAAGATATTTCTCCTGCGCTACTGGTATATGCTCCCGGTCACAGAGGTCGCCGACCGCTGCGGCATGACAGAGGGCGCAGCCAAAATGCAGCTCTTGCGCCTGAGGAACAAACTGAAAGAACACCTTGAAAAGGAAGGAGTATCAATATGAGCAATAAAGAAATATTACTTGACATCATCGGTGAGACAGACGAAGAACTCATACCCGAGCTTAAAGCTGCGGCACCCAAGCGAAGGATATGGCTGCTTGCAGGCATAGGCGCAGCTGCCGTTATCGCCGCTGCGGTCGTCCTGCCAAGATCAGGGCTCTTTAGCGCAAAGCCAAAGCCCGATGCTTCCCCGGCTATCTCGGCAGCCGAGGAGCTCCCTGCGGCTCCCGGAGACAGCAGTACAGGCGAAAAATCCGCCGAGATCGGATCTTATATGCTCGCAAGTGCCGAGTATCCGCTCATTCCGCGCTACCCCGAAAGCGAGTCTGACTCAGAAGCCTTCTCAAACTGGCACAGCGCAGTTGTCGAACTCAGGAACCAGCCCTCAGGCTATTCTGATGGCTACTCCGATTTCTTCCTCAGAAGCTCGCGGGCCTTTCTTGAGAACACCGACGGCAATAACGTTGTGTATTCGCCGCTCGGGCTCTATATGGCGCTTGCCATGACTGCCGAGCTCACCGACGGCACATCAAGACAGCAGCTCCTTGACGTCCTTTGCAGGGGAGACATGGACGAGCTTCGCAGCGGCGTCCGCAGCCTCTGGCTTGCAAACTATATGGACGACGGTATGGCAAAATGCCTCCTCGCAGACTCCCTCTGGCTTAACAAGTCGGTCGGCAGCGCCTGCAACACGGACACGCTTGCGTTTGTGGCAGAGAATTACTTTGCCGATACGTTCACGGGCGACCCCTCAGCAGAGGATTACACCAAGGCCTTTCAAAGCTGGCTGAGCGACCGCACTGGCGGTCAGCTTGATGATGAGATCACCAACCTGAAGCTCGACCCCTCGATGATCCTCACGCTTGCCTCAACGGTTGACTACTGCGGACAGTGGGTCGATTCCTTTCCGCCCCAAAGCACGGAAACCGGAACCTTCCACTCAGCAGAAGGCGACATCGGTGCCGAGTTCATGCACGATGAGCGTCATATGGATTACTATTGGGGCGACCGTTTCGCAGCTGTTGACCTTCCGCTCGAAAACAACGGCTCGATGCGCCTGCTGCTTCCCGACGAGGGCGTAAGCCCCGAGGAGCTTCTCTCCGACAGTCAGGCCGCAGAGTTTATGCTCCATACGAACTACAGCTATAAGGACCGCAGGTTCTGTAACGTCAGGCTGTCTGTCCCAAAGTTCGATGTCTCCGCAACACTTGACCTCCGCGAGGGGCTTGAAGCGCTTGGCGTGACGGATATATTTGACTCGGGCACCGCCGATTTTTCGCCCCTGACAGCCGTTGAAGGCGTTTGTGTCTCCACAGCGGAGCAGGACACCCGCGTCAGCATCGACGAAGAAGGCTGCCGCGCAGCATCTCTTACCGTGATCGGCCTTAAAGGCGCCGCAGCACCCGACGGCACCGCGGTCTTCACCCTCGACCGCCCCTTCCTCTTCGAGATCATCAGCGCAACGGGACAGCCCCTTTTCGCGGGCGTTGTGAACAGACCCTGATCTTTGCGCTTGACTTTTGGATAAACTTATGATATAATTAACCGGTAAGCCAACGGGGAAGTGGCGAAACTGGCAGACGCAGGAGACTCAAAATCTCCCGGTAGCGATACCTTGTGGGTTCGAGTCCCATCTTCCCCACCAGTGCACAGCGTGCACCACGCAATGCCCTCGCCCTCAGCAAGGCGAGGGCTTTTCACTTTGTTTGGCTCGGGACTGAACTTTGAGAAAAGCTGTAACTGCCAGGCTTGCTGCATCGGACAGTTTTCATATAAACATCTTTTTCGTTCTCTATTGCCAGAAACGCCCTCGCCGCCTTTGCGCCGAGGGCTCAGTTAATAGTGAAGAGTGAATAGTGAATAGTTTAGAGTGCCTGTCAGGGCGTTTCTGTACTGTTCATTATTCACTCTTCATTTTTCGCTTTTTCGATTTTTTCACTGTTCTGTCCTGCTCGGGACTTGGCATTGTACACGGCATCTGAAACTAATTTTCGCTCAATACTTTACATTTTGTCGGTTTTGTGTTATAATACTAAAGTATTGATATTTTACGAAAGGGCTGTTGATATGATAAATGTAGGCTTTATCGGCGCCGGCAATATGGGCTACGCCATTATTAAAGGTATAAGGGGCAGCAGCATGAGCAGTGATATCCGTCTTTATGCTTATGACCCGTTTCAGGAGGCTGCGGTAAGAGCAGAGCATCTCGGTGCAGGTCTGACCTCTGACAGCAGCGAGCTCGTAAGCCTCTGCGATTTCGTTTTCCTTGCTGTCAAGCCGCAGCAGCTCGACGAGGTGCTTGACGCCATTTCCGACTCCGTGACCGAAAGCAAGGTAATAGTTTCCATCTGCGCCGGCATCACCGATGAATATATCGCCTCAAAGACCGTGGCAGGCGCAAAGGTCGTGCTGGTTATGCCCAACACTCCGCTGCTTCTCGGAGAGGGCGCAACGGCTCTTTCTCGCTCTGACAGCGTTACCGACGAGGAGTTCTCTCTTGTCTGCAATATCTTTTCTGCCTGCGGGATAGTTTCCGTTATCCCTAAGGACAAGATGAAGGAGATAATTGCCATAAACGGCTCGTCGCCTGCCTTCATCTATCTCTATGCACAGTATTTCATCGAGTACGCCGAGTCGGTCGGCATTGACCGCGAGGCCGCAACTCAGCTCTTTGCAAAGTCCCTCATCGGCTCCGCAAAGATGATAACAGACAGCGGCAGGAGCCTTGACGAGCTCATAACTATGGTGTCCTCAAAGGGCGGCACTACTATTGCCGGCCTTGAACAGCTAAGAGCCAACGGCCTTAAAAAGGCCGTGACCGACTGCTGCGAGGCCTGCACCGGCCGCGCCTACGAGCTTTCAAAGTAATAGAATACTGCTTGTCTGCATATTATCTCTTAGGGAGTGATCTTTATGCAGACAAAACAAACCGGCAGGATAAGGAGCGGCGATGCGCTTCTGGGCGTGATGCTTATCTCGGCAGCACTTGGAGCCGCTGCGGGTACGGCCGCCTATTGCATCATCGTAAGACGTGATTCCGAACAGCTCAGGCAGCTGGCTCTTGCCTTTATATATCCGGGAGGCCCTGCTGCGGCCTTCATCGACAGCTTTTGCGTGGTGTCGGCCTTTGTGCTGTGCGAGTTTTTGCTGGGCTTCTGCTCGGTGGGTCAGCCCGTCGAGGTCGCCGTTCCTGCCGTTTTCGGCCTTGGCTCGGGCGCTGTGATGTGTTCGGTCTGCTCGCTGACAGAGCTGCCGCAGGGAATAGCGCCGCTGCTGCCGCTTGTATGCTGCATGGTGCTGTCTGCCTTTGCTGTCGCTGCTGCCGCCTGCGAGAGCGTTAAGCTCTCTTCGCGGCTCATGTCTCATGTTATGTCGCCGCTTGCTACAAGCGGCATGCTCGATACTGTCAGGCTCTACTGCGGAAGGTTCCTCGCCGCCGAGGTGATATGCGCCGCAGCAGCTGCGCTCCGTGCGCTGTCTGTCTATGTGAGCTGAGATACAGAACTGAAAATAAAGGAGAGTAAAATTTTGGCATCCAACGATTTTCACCCAAGAGGCCTCGCAAGGCCGCCAAGAGAAAAGAAAGGCATTGTAAAGTTCATGGAGGTCTACGCCAGGCGTTTCTGGAAGCTGATCGGACTTAATGCGCTGTATTTTATGTTCTTTGTGCCTGTGCTTATGGCCTGGTGGCTTGTGGGCGAAACAAAGAGCTATGCGCCGCTGTTGCTTTGCCTGATAACAGTGGTGTGCTTCGGTCCCGCAACAACGGCAATGACCAAGATCTGCCGCAATTATTCGCAGGAGCGCAACGCGTTCTTCTTCGCCGACTTCAAGGAGACCTTCGTCAAGTGCTTCCGCCAGTCCTGCATAATGGGTATAATTGATATAATCTTCGCCGTGGGCTTTTCCGTGGCGATCCCTGCCTATATGCAGTGGGCGCAGCAGAACCAGCTGATGTATTTCCCCTTCATCATCAGCCTCAGCTTCCTGATCGTGTTCTTCGCGATGCACTTTTATATCTATCTTATGATAGCCTCCACGAACCTCTCTCTCCGCCAGATACTCAAGAACGCTTTCATTCTTGTGCCTGCGGGGATAAAGGCAACTCTCTGCACCTTCCTTGCGTGGGTGCTGGCTCTGCTTTCGGTGCTGGTGCTCAATGTCTATTCCGTTATCCTGATACCGCTGTGGCCGATGTCGTTCATCTGCTTTGTGAACGCCTATACCTGCTACCCGCTTATCAGGAAGTACGTCATCCAGCCCTACTATGACGCAAGGGGAGAGAAGAACCCCGAGTTCAGCTATCTTGACAAGAAGGACAGCGAAAAGGTGTTCGAGGACAAGCCCGAGCTGGACAAGCCCGTTCCCAAAAAGCAGAACAAGGATAACAAGCGGAGCAGGACTATCTCCTGAGCCGCGATAGAAAGGAATTACGATAATGAGTGAGATCAGAGATCCCGTCCTCTGGGAGAGCGGCAAGAGGAAGATCGACTGGGTAAGGCAGAATATGTGCCTGCTGCGCAGCGTCGAGGAGCAGTTCATAAGCGAACAGCCCTTCAAGGGTCTGCGTGTGGCGCTGTCTATCCACCTCGAGGCAAAGACGGCGTACCTCTGCAAGGTGCTGGCTGCGGGCGGCGCCGAGATGTTCATTACGGGCAGCAATCCGCTTTCAACTCAGGACGATGTTGCAGCAGGCCTTGTGCATGACGGCCTGAACGTCTTTGCCTGGCACGGCGCGACCCCCGAGGAGTATCACAGACATATCGCGGCAGTCATCGAAGCTGCCCCGAATATAATAATCGACGACGGCGGCGACCTGGTGAATATGATCCATAACGAGTATCCTCAGCTTCTGGATAATGTGATCGGCGGCTGCGAGGAGACCACCACGGGCATTATCCGCCTTATCAACATGGATCGCGAGGGCAAGCTGCGCTTCCCGATGATGCTGGTAAACAACGCAAGATGCAAATATCTTTTCGATAACCGCTACGGTACGGGCCAGTCCGTCTGGGACGGCATAAACAGAACGACCAATCTGATCGTTGCCGGAAAGAATGTTGTAGTCGCAGGCTACGGCTGGTGCGGAAAGGGCGTCGCCATGAGAGCCAAGGGGCTCGGAGCTTCTGTCATCATCACCGAGATCGACCCGATCAAGGCAATGGAGGCCGTTATGGACGGCTTTAAGGTGATGAAAATGGAAGAAGCCGCGAAGGTCGGCGATCTCTTTATCACCGTTACAGGCTGCTGCGACGTTATCACCGAAAAGTCATTTATAAACATGAAGGACGGCGCTATCCTCTGCAATGCAGGCCACTTTGACTGCGAGGTCGATGTGGCAGGCCTCAAAAA
>CAMNBY010000256.1 GCA_946533615.1 uncultured Clostridia bacterium | reverse complement strand
GGTCGAGCCCGACGGTGATGACGTGATCCTTACTGCCTCGGCGGAGCAGCTGGTCCAGGCTGACGGCAGCGTATATGCTGAGGGTGCGCTGCTTTCGGCAGAAAGCGGCGAGGCCGTGCCTTTGTTTGAAAGCCCCGAGATGAAGTCTCTGCTTGAAAGCCTTCACACCCTCGCAGACGAAGGCTGGATAAGCGAAGAAATGACACTGCGCAGCACTTCGGATCAAGCGCTCGCGGACAGGGTGAACAAGGGAGATTTCAAGCTGCTTATCACAGGCGATCCCGATTACTATACCGAGGACGGCAGGGACTTCTCTGTGCCTGTTATCGTCAGGACATCGACGCCGTATGTTTATAATATCCTTGCAGGCTCGACAGGTATACCCGCTGCGTCCGAGCATAAGGCGGAAGCCCTGAAGCTTCTGGAGCTTGTATATACCGACAGTGAGCTGCTTCTGCCGCTGGTGTCTTCGGAGGAGGGGCCTTCTCTTATAAAAGAGCTGATGATCGGCAGCAGCAACCTAAGCGGCAGCATTGAGGCGCTGATGGAAGAGCGCTACAAAAGCGCCCTTGCTTCGCCGTTCATCGGGTTTAGCTTTGAGCCCTCGGAGTACGGCAAGGACCTCTCGGAGCTCAAGACTCAGACCGAGGGGCTTTTCGATATCTGGAAGGAGAATGATCTTGAAAGCGCCCTTGAGGCGGCACAAACGACCCTCGGTATACTTGGCGCCGACGAGCTTGCAAAATATCTGAATTCAAGTGCAGGGGAGGGCTGAGTATGAAAAAGCTTATGCTGGCGGCGCTGTGCCTTGTGCTGACAGGCTGCTCGTCCGGCGAGAGACCCGCCCCGAGCTCGTTTGACACGGCAAGCAGTGTGCGCTTTGATTTCACCGACCGCGAGGGCTTCACGGATCAGGGTGCTGTCTATCTTGACGGAGATATCCTGCATTTCGCCGATGCGGAGAGCGGGCTTGATACTGTCATCTGCCCGAAGGCCGACTGCAAGCACGAGGGAGAGTCGCATGAAAACCCCCACCCGACTTGTAACGGCTGGGTCGAGGGGATAAACACCACCTGCCCGATGCTAACGAACGGACATCTTTATTTCCTCTACACTCCCGATATGAAGAACGGCGGCTATTCGGGCTTCGGTGTTAAAAAGCTCTGTCGGGCTGACAAGGACGGCACCAACAGACAGGACATAGCCGAGCTTGACGATGCACAGGAGATAACCGCCGCCTGCTGTGACGGCAAACGCCTTGCGGTGGCTTACCGCTGCACCTTCGACGAACACGGCGAGAGCCTTGACAAGCTGCGCTCCTTCGTTTCGCTGATCGACCTTGAAAGCGGAGAAAGGTTCACCTCTGAGTGCTTTGAGGGCTGGCAGCTGATAATCAACAAGCTGTGGCTTGACGGCGACAGGATCTGGTTTTCAAAGACCGACACCGAGGAGGATATTGATCTGACCACAGCCGCAGACCTGACGGAAAGCATCCGCAGCGAGATCGTCTGCGTTGATGTGAGCAGTAACGAGGCCTCCTCCGTTTACTCGGGCAAAGAGGGCTGCGCAGATATTTCCGACGGCTATGCAGTGACCGACCACGGAAAGCTGATAAGCCTCGAAGACGGCAGTATCACAGACATCGGAGAGCGCAGCGAATGCAGCTACTGCCTGTGCAGCGAGGGCGTTATCATCGGCGATTACGGGAACGGCAAGTTCAGCTTTTACTGCTTTGAGGACGGCTCCCTCAGGACGCTTGCCGAGCCCGCACAGAACAAATGGTTTAACATTGCCGCCGTAACGGAGAGCCGTGTTTATGTAATGTATCCCGCAGGAGATGACCTCGCGCTGGGCGTCATGGACAGAGAAAATTTCCTCGGCGGCAAGGGAGCGGATATTAAAAAGCTTCTGTCGAAAGAGCGATGAACGGAGAAAATATGAAACTTACTATCACAGACCTTACCAAGCAATACGGCAGCTTCACAGCCCTGCGCGATCTCTCCTGCGAGTTCACCGCGGGCGTTTACGGCCTGCTCGGCCCTAACGGCGCAGGCAAGTCCACGCTTATGAATATTATCACCGATAACCTGCGACCCACCTCGGGCAGCGTTCGTTTTGACGGGCGCGAGACCTCCGAGATGGGCGCCGAGTTCCGCCGCCTGCTCGGCTTTATGCCGCAGCAGCAGGGGCTTTACCCGAACTTTACACTTGAACGCTTTTTGTACTATATGGCGGCCTTGAAGGGCATGAACAAGCAGGACGCAAGGGCCGACATCGAGCGGCTTATCGGCCTTGTGAACCTTGACAGCGCACGTTCAAAGCGGCTCGGCGGCTTCTCGGGAGGCATGAAGCAGCGTGCCCTTATCGCTCAGGCAATGCTCGGCGACCCGAAGATAATAATTCTCGACGAGCCAACCGCAGGCCTCGACCCAAAGGAGCGTATAAGAATACGAAACCTCGTCGCGGAGATCGCATTTGAGAAAATAGTCATCATCGCCACGCACGTTGTCTCGGATATCGAGTTCATCGCAAAGGAAGTGCTGCTGCTGAAACAGGGCGAGCTTATCGGCAAGGGAAAGCCATTTGATCTGTGTAAAACTATAGAGGGAAAGGTGTTTGAGATCACAGCAAGCGAAGAACAGCTGTCCGATATTTCGGACAGCTACAAGGTGGGCAATATCTCGAAAGACGAGCAGAATATTTATGTTCGGGTGATCTCAGAGGGTGAGCCCAACGGCTATAAATTCACCCCCGTCAAGCCCGAGCTTGAAGATCTGTACCTCTATTATTTTGATTGAATGTCCTCTGTGCGTTTTCTGCCGCCGACAGGCGGGAGAAAATGTATCAAAAAATGAAAGGGGTCGTTCCTTTGAGATTATACTTAAACGAATGTATCAAGGCGTTCTGCCGCCGCTCGACGGTAGGCATATTTTTTGCTCTGACTGTGCTCAACGGCGTGCTGCTTTGGGTGAACGAGAGCAGTAAAAAAGATCAGCTCTATACCGCCGGGCAGTACAAAGCCGTGTATGATTCGATCGAAAAAATGTCCGCAGCCGAAGCCTTTGAAAGCCTCTCCGCAAAGCAGCAGGAGCTTCAGATGATGGAGATGCTTTCCTACGGGGAAGATGTTTCAGATATTTATACCGATATTGACACCGAGACGCTGCTTGAAGAATACAACAGCAAAGGCTATCTCGAATATACCGAAAACATTTTTACGGAACAGCAGCTGATCTCCGATGTGCTGAAAGAAGTGCAGGCCTGCGCCGAGTATGACAGCTATCTTGACGGCATTGACGAGCAGGCAAGAAAGATGACGAGCATCTCGCTCTTCGCCGATCCCGACAGCTTCTCCTATAAAAATATCGCCAAGACGCCGGGCGACTTTGCGCACCTCAAGGGCAGCATTCTGACGCCAGCCCCAAGCAGGGGCGTTGATTTGGCAACAGGCTTCCTGTCCACCGATATTGCGGCGTTTCTGATGATAATGGTAATCGTGGTGACTATCGTTACGCGAGAGAAAGAGCTTGACCAGATCACCCTTTCCCGCACCACATACAAGGGGAGAATGCCCCTCGGTATCGCCAAACTCCTGACCTGCTTCACAGCTGCATTTGCGGCACTTATCCTGCTCTATTCCGTCAACTTCGCGGCGGGATATTTCACCTACGGCTACGGCGATCTGAGCAGGCAGACACAGTCGGTTTACAGCTTCAACGGCAGTGACCTGAAAATATCAGTTATCCAATATTTCGGACTGTTCCTTATATCTAAATTTGGCGTTTACTGCCTTTATGCGGCGCTTATTTACTTGATAACTACGGTTTCAAAATCTTCTGTAAAAGTGTATGCTGTGCTTGCTGTTATCCTTGCCGCCGAGGCGGTAATGTACTACACTATCCCGAGCGCAAGCTACCTCTGCCCGTTCAAGTATATCAACCTTGTTGCCTTTGCCAATACGCACGATATTTATGCAAAGTATCTTAACCTTAACATCTTTGGCGAGCCCGTCGGCTACAAGGCGATGTTCACTGTCGCACTTGTGATGCTGCTAATCACTTTTTCTGTTCTGTCGGTGATCTTTTACACCCGCCAAACTGTCATCAGGAACCGCAGCAGACGCCTCACGTTCAGCCTTTTCAAAGGCCGCAGCACCAGCCTGTTTTTGCAGGAGTGCTACAAGGTCTTTATCGGCGGGAGGGTGCTGCTTGTCCTGCTTGCTTTCGGAGCGTTCGCGTGGTTCGGATACACGCCGATCAACGAGAAATTTGCCTCATCGGACGAGATCTACTACAAGCAATATATGCTCAAATTAGAGGGCGAGCTCACCCCCGAAAAGGAGCAGTTCCTGATCGACGAGCAGGCAAAATATGAAAAAGCGCAAACGGAAATGCAGTGCGAGCTTTCCGAGGGGAATGTCTTTGCGGCGATGAAATATCAAAATATTCTTGCCCCGCAGACGGCCTTCGAGCAGGTCAAAGCCCACGCCGAATATCTTAAAAATAACGGTGGAGAGTTCGTTTACGACTCTGGCTACAAGCTGCTGACGGGTGACGAGAGCGCAGGGAACAAGGACGCGACCCTTGCGCTGACCGCCCTTGCAATGCTTATCTGCACGCTGACCTACGTTTATTCCGTCGAGTATCAGACGGGTGCGGCGGTCCTTTTGCGCACATCTCCGCGAGGCCGAAGACCGGTCTTCCTTCGCAAGCTTGCGGTAGGAATGATCGTGCTGACGGTTATTTACTCCCTTGCCTACGCGCCGTATTTTTACAACGTCCTCCACGCCTACGGCACGCAGGGAATAGAAGCACCCGCCCTCTCTATGGAGCACCTGTCGGGGCGGGATATGAGTATCTTATCCTATCTTGTTTTGCTTTTAATTGTACGATATTTCGGACTCGTGCTCGCGCTCCTGCTGATATTCTTCATCTCGTCAAGAGCAAGGAGCTACATTTCCTCGCTGCTGATCGGCACGGCGGTGCTGGTGCTGCCCGTTGTGCTGTATCTGCTCGGGATAGAGGCTTTCAAGTGGGTCGGGGTGTCGCCGATAATGCTTATGTGATCTATGTAGTTTTCGAGCCTGCCCAAAATCGGACAGGCTCTTTCTTTGCTTATACTGCGATCTCTACGATCTCCGAGCTGTTCCTGAGTTCGCGGATCTCGGAATAAAGAAGCGTCCCCTTTTCACACAGAGCTTCGGTGACTGCTTCGAGGAAGGCTCTGTTCTTCAAAAGAATATCCCTGGCTTTGAGCATATACTTTTCAAGCTCGACCTGTACCACTGCTTCGGTGCGGGTATTCATAGCTTCGGATGCTTCGCCGAAATGTCCCGATGCATCTACCATTCCGAAGCCGTGGGTGCAGTTTCTGGACAGACCGTCTCTGATATCATCGAGTGCAGACCTTATATCATGCCAACACCCGCTCGCAACGGTCTCTGCATAGTACAGCTCGACCGCAGCCTTTCCCGCAAGGGACACAAGTACCTGATGCGGCCTGCGCGAGGAGGGCTTGCAGCAGTGGATAAACCCGCCCACAGGATTCCTCGCTGTTGGGCGTATAGATGCAAGGCCTACGCTTCCGGGCATAAGTATCTCGCTGACAACAAGATGCCCTGCCTCGTGCAGCGCAAGCTTTCTCTTATCATCGTACGAGGTCTCGCTCATTTCGTCGGGCGCATTATACTGCATTCTGAGAACTGCTTTGACAAGATCTTCGGTCTCGATCATTTCCTTCCTCTGATATGCAGCATTTATCGCAGCCTCGTTAAGGATAGTCTCCAGCTCAGCGCAGGAGCTGTAGCTCATCATTTTAGCAAGGTCCTCCATGTTCACTTCGTCAGATACCTTTTTGTCCGAAAGATAGTGCTTGATGATAAGAGCGGCGTCGTCATCGCTCGGTCTGTGCATCGCTATCCTTCTGTCAAAACGGCCTGTCCGTATCAGCGAATCGGGCAGCTTGTCAATATCGTTCGCGGTGGCAAGAACAAACACGTCGCAGTTCTTCACCTCGTCGATACCCGACTGCACCGCAACGTATTCCTCGGCGTCCCTGTGAGAATCGTCCTCGTTTGCAAACTTGTCCATGTCGTCGAGGAATACGATCGCGGGGGCGTTTTCCTTGGCTTTGGCAAAGGTGTCGGTGATGTTGCTGATAAAGTCGTCGTTGCCTCTGTTTCTTCTGACGGTGAACGCAGCTATCCCGCTCTCCTCGATAAAGCACTTCGCCATAAGCGTCTTGCCGAGCCCGGGATCGCCGTGAAGAAGCACACCGTGCGGGATCTTTGCACCAAGTCCTTCGTAGATCTCCTTGTTGTGGAGCATATCGCAGATCTGGAACAGCTCGTTCTTGATGGTCTCGTAGCCGATAACATTGTTAAAAGCATTCATTTTATTATCCTCCGTTTTCTTCTTCCCGCTCTGCCTCGGCAGGGCTCTTTTTCTTTTCTGTTAAGGCAATACCGCACGACTATTGTGCGTTAGAAACGCAGTCAGATTTTTCGTCAGAGTGACTAAAAACGACGCAGGCTTACTTTCGTAAG
>CAMNBY010000255.1 GCA_946533615.1 uncultured Clostridia bacterium | reverse complement strand
AGCTGCCGCAGGCAGAGGTCTCCGTCGGTGAGGTGGAGGTCGCCAAGGCGCCGAAGCTGCCCGATCTCAAGCTTCCCGAAGCGAAGACCGAGACCGTCGCGGCAGAAGTACAGGTGCCGCAGGTGGCTGCCTCGGCCTTCGAGCTGCCGCAGGGAGAGCCCGTCTCGGTATCGGTCAGCTATGAGCCTGCCGAGCCTGTGAGCTTTGAGACGGCTATGCCCGTGATAAGCCGTGCTGCTCCCGAGTATCCGGAGATACCCGAGGCGCCAGACATCTCGGCGGACATCAGCGAGATACTGGAGCTTGTAAAAGCAGGACGATAAGCCAACTGTGACACTTACCAACGACATCTGAAAAAGGGTGATGAAATGGAGAATAACAAGCTGCTGATCGGAGTTCAGTTCGTGGATCCCGACACCAACAAGAGCCTTGTCTTTGAGCTTATGGTGCTCAGGGATCTTACCCTCAGACAGCTTCTGGACGGAATAAAGTACGGCCTTGCCAAGAAGGGCGAGGACGGCTTTTACTCTGCGTGCAGAAAAATATACGATCGCAGTGTCTCCTTCAGGGACGAGTCAGGGCTGTACGGGATGATGACCCTTACAGCCTATAATGATTCAATAAGCAGCGACAAAAACGACCGCGGGCGCTTTCCGATAACCGAGGCCGATATGTCGAGGACGCTTGTGGACATCGGGTTCATCTCCTCGACGAGGCTGGTGTTTGACCCGAGCCGCGCCTACCGCTCCTTCGAGGTAAACACCAAGGACATAATCCCCGCCTTCAATCCCGAGGAGCAGAAGGACACGGGGATAAGCTTCCCAGATTACAACATCAGCACCCGACAGCTCTATCGGTTCGACGACTCGCCCGTTTCGATAATCCCGCCGCCGAGCCCGCCGCAGAAGCCCGACCAGAACCTGTTCTTCATGCTCCTGCCGACGATAATCATGATAACCGTGACGATACTGACAAGAACGCTTACGGGCGGCAGGAACTTTGTGGCGGTGCTGCTGAGCGCCGTGATGAGCATGGTGACGCTGATAACCTCCGTCATCAATTACATTCGCGGGAAAAGAAGATACAAGAAGAGCCTTGCCGAATGGCGCGGCAACTATGAGAGCTACATAAACAAGACCATCGCGGGGATACTCGAGCGCCAGCAGAAGGACGCCGACAAGCTCTCGGAGCTTTATCCCGACGTCAACGAGCTGTTCGACGACAAGGACCCCTACAAGAGCGTTTACGGCGTGAGCGGCAATATTTTCAGCCGCTGTCAGGAGGACACTGATTTCCTGACCGTAAGGCTCGGTGTTTCCGACATGATAAAAAACTGCTTCGACATCGAAGGCTCGAAGCAGGAGCAGGTGTTCTCCTCGACTTCGTTCAGAATGAAGTTTGACAAGGTCAGCGTGCTGATCGCCGACGACCCCGACTACGAGGAGAGCGAGGACGACACATACTATCTTGCGAACCTGCCGCACTATATTGCAGAAAACTACAAGTACATGAAGCTGGCGCCGATGCTCTATTCGTTCAAGAACAGCGGCTGCCTCGGTATCGTTGCGCAGAACAGCGTGTTCTCGGAGCGCCTGATACAGCGAATGGTCTTTGACCTTTGCTTCTACCAGTCGCCCGACGATCTGCAGTTCATCGTGCTTTTTGACCCGACCGACGACCGCAGCAGGATAGAGAATGCGGTGGCGAACTTCAAGTTCCTGCCTCATTTCAGGGATCTGTTCCCCGACCGCTCGCAGTTCGTTTTCGACCAGCAGAACGCCAACATGGTATTCAGCGCGATGCTCAACATCATGAACGAGAGGGCGGAGGCCTCCGAGGCCGAAGGCAGCAGCAGCATTCGCTTCCCTCACATAATCTTCATCGTTTACCACGAGTACGACATCAAGGAACACGCCTTTGCGCAGTTCCTTCCGCGGACTCCCGCAGACGGCCAGCCCTACGTCAACAGGCTGGGCATAAGCTTCATCTTCCCGAAGAATTACAAGGAGCACCTGCCCGCATACTGTGACCACGTCATCAGCTTCACGGGCGACCACACCGCTGACATCACGCCCCACGAGGACGAGAACCTGCGGAGAGAGTTCAGCTTCAACATCCCGCCCGAGTGGCAGGCGAAGCTCTACAACACCTCGAAGATACTTTCGTCGCTCTGCTATTCAAAGATCTCGCAGAACGGAAAGGTGCCCTCGGCGGTCAGCCTCTTCGAGCTTTACGGCTTTACAAAGAACAACATCGGCGTCTCGGAGTTCTGGGACGGCAAAAACAGGAAGAACGTCATCGAGTCGCTGTCGGTGCCCGTGGGCAAGACCGAGAGCGGCATCACCTGCCTTGACCTGCACGAGAACTTCGACGGCCCGCATATGCTGGTTGCAGGCACCACAGGCTCCGGCAAATCCGAGACGATCATCACCTATCTTCTCGGGCTGTGCCTTTACTTCCGTCCCGACGAGGTCAACCTTATGCTTGTGGACATGAAGGGCGGCGGCTTCATCAAGAGGATCGGCAGCCTGCCCCATGTCGTGGGCTCTGTCACCGATGTTGACGGCGACGAGAACGGCACAGGCGCCGAGTATATGCTCGGGCGTTTTCTGGATGCCCTGCGCTCGGAGATCAAAAGGCGGAAGATACTCTTCAACTCCATGCACGTTGACAGCATCGACCAGTATATCTCGGCGTGCAGGAGCATCGACCCGCACATCAAGAAGATAAACAACCGCCTGCGCGGAGAGGACAAGGAGCCTCTCACCGAGCAGGAGGAGCAGCAGATACGCTCTCAGGCAAAGAACGACCCGCTGGCGCATCTTGTGCTTGTGGTGGACGAGTTCACCGAGCTCAAGCGCTTCTCTACCGAGAGCAACAACGTTGACTTCATCGGCGAGATAACGACCATCGCCCGTGTCGGCCGAAGCCTTGGCTTCCACATAATACTTATATCCCAGAACATTGAAGGCGCTATCACCGACGACATCAGAGTGAACTCCAAGTCCCGCCTCTGCCTTAAGGTTGCAACAAGGCAGGCCTCGAAGGAGATGCTTGGCAATGACCTTGCGGCAAGCCCCTCGATGCCCGGTCACGGCAGAGCATATCTGCTGGTCGGCACCGGCTCGAAGTTTGAATACTTCCAGTCGGGCTATGCAGGCGCTGTGGCAGAGGAGAACTTTGAGCTTCCCACAGAGATGATCGAAGCCTCGAAGACGGGCACCTACACCAGCTTCTACCGCTCGGAGAAGGACAACACCGATGCTATCCGCCGCAAGAAGGAGCTTGAGGCTCAGGGCAAGCTCGAGACCCAGCTCAACGCCGTTGTGGGCGCTATCAAGACATACTACAACAGGAACAGATCAAACTACCCGAAGGTACACAAGATATTTGAAAAGCCGCTCCCGGGAAGAATAGTTTACGAAAACGGCAGCATTTACGAGGAGCGCGACGGAAGGTTCGAGCTTATGAGGGAGGTGGCGGAATGAGCAAGCTTGCCATAGGTCTTTACGACGACCTTGACGACCAGAGGCAGCCTGTCCTGACTGTTGACCCCCGACGCGAGAACATCCTGCTAATCGGAGGTCACGCCAGCGGCAAGACAAACTTCATCAAGACCCTGCTGGTGCGCCTCCACGAGAGCCTTGACCCCGAGCGCGAGACCGACATCTTTATCCTTGATCTCGGCAACGACCTTGGGCAATACAGGGAGCTGAACACCGTTGCGGCCTGCTTCGACAGCTCTAACGAAGAGAACGTCAGGCGGGTATTCAGGACGGTGGAATCAAAGCTTGAAAAGAACACCAAGCTTCTTAACTCGCGGCGCTTCGACGATGTCTGGGAAAGCGCCGACCCGGTCAAGCCCGCACAGATGATACTGATAATAGACAACCTGAACTCGTTTTTGTCGGACGAGCGCTTCGGGCCGTATCACGAGCTTCTGACAAAGTTCTGCCGCGACGGGCTCTCGAAGGGGCTGTCGCTGATAGTCACGGCCTCCGACCTGAGCGGCGGCGTGAGCAGGCTGATCGGGCACTTTACAAGGCGCTTTGCCCTCGAGGGCTCCGCCGACAAGTATCTCGATCTCTTCGGTATGCGTATAAGCGAGCCTATGCACTGTGCAGGCAGAGGTGTTACCATACTGAACGGCAAGCCCAGAGAGTTCCAGTTCTTCCTGCCCTTCATGGACGAGGGAAAGGATCTGCCGATGTTCAAGGAGGCGCTCAGGGGCTTCAGGGTGCCGACCGAAAAGCTGACCGCCTTTGACGGCGATCTGACCGAGGAGAACTTCTTCAGCTATCTTTCGGGGAGCTTTGAGGGCGACACAGGTGCCGACAGCCCCGTGGTGGGGCTCGATTACTACGACCACTTCCCTGTCACCGTGAATATGCGCGAGGCACACTCGATAGCCATTTACGGCAAGAAGCACTTCGGCAAGACGAACCTGCTGACCCTGTTGGTGCGGTTCATCAGGAAGAACCACCCCGACTACAGGATAGTTTTCTTTGACGACGGACGCAAGCAGCTGCAAGCGCTTTACAGCGAAGCGCCGCAGGGCTGCTTCTACCTGACGTCGATGGAGCAGATGCACGATTTTCTTGACAGCCACGGCTACGCCGCAAAGCTGGAACGCGGCGTCATCAACAAGAGCTTTGCCGAAAAGCAGAACCCGCCGACGGTGTTCGTTCTGCAAAACAAGATGCTCTTCCAGACGGCAGGAGCCCAGCTGCTTAAAAACGTGTTCCCGAGAATGACGGCAGCCGCCGAGGAGAAGCGCTACTGGTTCATCTACCCCGATGTAAGGAGGATAAGCAACAACGACCGCGACACAGAGTCCTCACTGAACAACAGCATATCTGTTGCGTTCCTGCTGGACAACATCGCAGAGTTCGTATCCGACAGGGGCAGCCGCTCGGTATTCGGCGAGATGGACCCCAAGGAGCTGAAGAACGAATATGCCCGCTGCGAGGTGGGTGACGGCTACTACTACGACATCGAGTCCGACGAGCTGAAAAAGATCAAATTTATAAAAGTATAAGGAGGGAGCATAATGGCCGACAGCAATGAATATAACTGCATCGACAGCAGAGCGATGCACGTTTGCAGCCTGAAAAAGAACGACTTCATACAGCGATACGCCAGCATCTCCAACCGCTATGAATGGGCGATAACCGTGCTCTCGCAGAATTGGAAGGGCGAGAGCGCCGACCTGTTCCTCGATGATGCAAGAGTAATCAGGAAGAACATCGCGGGCATTGCGGATATGCTTTCCAGTATGACCAACATGATCGACGATATCCTTGGTCAGTACAGCAAGACCGACAAGGAGCTCAAGAGCATGATGGACGAGACTATTCAGGGGCAGTAAGCAATGAGACCCGAACACAGCATTTTCACGGACAAGGGCGGCAGGCCTGTCAACGAGGACTGCGCCGACGCCGTCCGCTGCGGAGACCGATACTGCTTCATCGTCTGCGACGGACTGGGCGGTCACGGCATGGGCGACAAGGCCTCGAGGCTTGTGACCGAAGCGCTCAAAAAGCACTTCACCGCTTGCAGGAGCATCGAGGAATTTGCGGCAGGCGCTCTGCCGAGGGCGCAGAACGAGCTTCTGGAGGCACAGCGCTCCGACCCGAGGCTCCGCCGCATGAGCACTACGGCTGTGGTACTCTGCATCGAAGGGGACAAGGGGCTCTGCCTGCACATCGGTGACTCGCGGCTCTATCATTTCAGGGACGGCAAGGTGCTGTCGCGTACGAAGGATCACAGTATCCCGCAGGTGCTCTGCCTTACGGGAGAGATCACCGAGCAGGAGATACGCCGACACCCCGACCGCAACAAGCTGCTGCGGGCTCTGGGCGACGACACCGACGAGCTGAGGACGGACAGGTCGGAGTTTGATGTGAAGGCGGGAGATGCTTTCCTGCTCTGCACCGACGGTTTCTGGGAGCCTGTTACCGAGGAAGAGATGGAGCAGCTGCTCTCGGCGAACCCCAAGCCTGCCAAGTGGCTCTCGGCGATGGCGAAGACCGCCATGAAAAACGGCAGGAATACCAACATGGACAACTGCACCGCCGTGGCAGTTGCCATCAGGGAGTGATGCAATGGAATGTGAGATAAGAAGCTACATCGGCACGAGGAAGCAGCAGGAGGACGCAGCCGCCTGCTGTGAGACCGCACAGGGACTGTTCTGTGCGGTCTGTGACGGAGTTGGCAGCCGAAAGGACGGCGGCGCTTCGTCACAGCTGGCTGTCCGACGCTTCACCGAGCTATACAAAAACGGCTTTGAGGGCGGCTTCCCCGCTTTCATCACCTCTGCCGCCGAACAGATCGACCGCGAGGTCTTCGGGACCTTCGGCCAGAGCTGCGGCACCACCGCCGTCACGGCCTTTATCAAGGGTCGGGAGCTATGGTGGCTGTCGGTCGGTGACAGCAGGCTGTACATTCTTCGCGGCGGTCGGCTGACGCAGATCACCACCGACCACGATTACTCCTATGTCCTTGACCTGCGCCTTAAAAAAGGCATCATCGACAGGGAGACCTATGAAGCCGAAAAGCACAAGGGCGGTATGCTCGCCAGCTTTATCGGCATGGGCGGCATCGACATCGCAGATGTCAGCATGAAGCCGCTAATCCTTGAAAAAGGAGATATGCTGCTGCTTTCCACGGACGGGCTTTACAGAGCCCTCGGCGACGAGCGGACAGCAGAGATACTAAACAACAATGTAAATAGCGTCCCTGCGGCGGCAGACGGCCTTATCGAGGCTGTCAGGGCTTGCAGCGGGACGATAGATAATACGACCCTTGCGGTCATCAGCAAGATCATGGAGGAATAGAAATGAAACTTAAGAGATGCCCGAATTCACACTACTACGACGAGGATCAGTATCCCGCCTGCCCCACCTGCAACCCGCAGCTGAGCGGAGTTCCGACTCCGCCGCCTGTGCCGATGCCTGCACCCGCACCCGCTCCTGCTCCCGCAGTCATGGCAGCCCCTGCGCAGGACGAGACCTGGAACTGTACCTGCGGAAATGTAAACAAGGGCGGAAACTTCTGTGCTAACTGCGGCTCCAAGAGACCCGCACCCGAGCCTGTGCCTGCTCCCGCACCGCAGGCAGAAGACAAGAGCTGGATCTGCACGAACTGCGGCGGCCACAACGAAGGCAACTTCTGTTTCCGCTGCGGCTCCAAGAGACCCGAGCCCGCTGCTGCGGCGCCTGTCATCGCTCCCGTATCCATTCCCGAGCCCGAGCCGATCCCTGCACCGATAATAGAAGATGCACCCATACCCGCACCGATGCCTGCTCCCGAGCCTGTGCCCGTAATTGCGGAAGCTGCCGAGGAAAAGCCTGTTGAGGCTCCCGCCGAGGCCGCTCCCAAGAGCAACACTTGGGTATGCGCCTGCGGTGCTACAAATGACGATATGTTCTGCTACCGCTGCGGCTCGAAGAAGCCCGACGATGCGGCAGCAGTTCCGACGCCCGAGGAAACTCCCGAGGCCGCGGAAGAGGCTGCACCCGTAGAAGAAGCAGTAGAGGAAAAGCCTGTTGAGGAAGCTCCTATTGAGGCTCCCGCCGAGGC
>CAMNBY010000254.1 GCA_946533615.1 uncultured Clostridia bacterium | reverse complement strand
TTATGCCCTATTTTCGCCTTTTGGGCTTTTTACGACATAAAAACAGGGGAAACGGCGGGGATTTTTTGCTGTTTTCCCGCTGCTTGAAAAGACTTCTGATTTGGAAAGGAAATACATGATATGGAATCTCTCAACGACGTTTTTGACCTCGTTTTGAAATACTGCGAAGCCGACACGGACAACATAAGCTCGATAGCTTACGAAAAATGGATAAAGACGCTGGTGCCTTACAAGATGGACGAAAGCAAGGTCTACCTTCTCACAGAGAGCGACTTTACGAAAAAGATAATCAGCGCACATTATTCGGAGATACTCGAGGACGCTTTCAGGAACGTGCTCGGTTTTCCGATAGAGGTCGAGCTGATGATTCGCTCGAAGGACGAGACACCTGCCGCCGAGCCGCAGACAGAAGATGCTCCGCAGTTTGATAATTTCACCTTTGACAACTTTGTAAAGGGCAAGTCGAACGACCTGGCTTACGCCTTTTCGATGGCTGTTGCGGGCAGAGGCGCCATCAACGGCCAGCAGAGTGCAAATCAGACCTACAATCCGCTGTTCATTTACGGCGACTCGGGACTTGGCAAGACCCATCTTATGAAAGCTATCGAGAACGAGGTAAAAAAGAACCACCCCGAAACAAAGATAATCTACACCACGGGCGAGAACTTTCTCAACGAGCTTGTAGAGGCGATAAAGAACAACACTACCGACGAGTTCCACAGCAAGTACAGGAGCGCCGACTTTCTGCTCATCGACGACATCCAGTTCATAAGCGGAAAGCCCACCGCGCAGGAGGAGTTTTTCCACACCTTCAACGACCTTTACAACGCAAGAAAGCAGCTGGTGCTGACCTCGGATATAGCTCCGTCAAAGATGCACCTGCTTGAAAACAGACTGCGCTCGCGTTTTGCCCTTGGCATACACGCAGATATACAGCCGCCCGATTTTGAAACAAGAATGGCGATAGTAAAGCGCAAGGCCGAGATAGTAGGCTTGCAGCTCAACGACAACATTGCAAGGCTTATCGCCGAGAAGATAAAGACCAATATTCGCCAGCTTGAGGGAACAGTCAACAAGATGAAGGGTCTGACGGAGTTCACGAATGAGACGCCCTCTATGGCGATGGCACAGAAGGTAGTAAAAGAGATAATGATACAGAACCACCCGCAGGAGATAACCGTTGACCGCGTGATCTACGAGGTGGCAAACACCTTTAATGTATCGGCGGAGGATATCCGCTCGAAAGACAGGCGCAAGAACGTGTCACTTGCAAGAAAGGTGACGATATACGTTCTTAAAGAAGTAAAGGCTCTGACCTACATACAGATCGGCGACGAGCTGGGCAAGAACCATTCCACCATGACCCTGCATTATCAGGACGTCATCGACAGAATGAACAAGAACCCCGACTTCCGCCACACTATCGAGGACATAATCAAGAACCTGAAAAACAACTGACGGCAAAAAGCAACATTTTTCTAAACCGATCAAAGAACGAAGCTCCGCGTTAAAAAGCCTGTTCTAAACAAAAACTTGAAAGATCTTCAAACATTTTTAACAGCTGCGGACTTTGTTTCAACATTTTTTTCAAGAATGAGCAGACATTAAACTCACAAAGCATCAACACTTTCAACAGCAAAAAATCTTCTGACAAAGCCAAAGATCTTTCAACAGTGAGTGTTGCTTTTCCGAGTCTCTCAGACCGCGCAGTTACCCGTTAAAAAACAGTTTATCCCTGTTTTTAACTCTACTACTATATTTACTAAAAAAATAAAAGATATGATATGATATCATGATAAAAAACAGCAGGCGTCAGGAAGTGTGTCTGTTGAAAATATCATCCGGAAGGGAAGTTAAAAATTATGAAGCTCATCTGCAATAAGCTGTCTCTGTATGAGGCAATGACAAATGTTTCAAAGGCTATCTCCGAAAGGAGCTCGCTGCCCTGCCTTGAAGGCATGAAGTTCAAGCTGCGTGATTCTCTGCTCGAGCTTACAGGCTATGATCTTGAGATAGGCATAAGGACGACCATTGCCGTCCGCTCTGACGATGAGTGTGAGTTCATCATCAAGGCCAAGCTTTTCAGCGAGATGATAAGAAAGATGCCTGCTGATGAGATAGTTATAGAAATGAACGAGAATATGCAGGTGACTATCACGGGCGGCTCGGCTGTGTATAATATCGCGGCTCAGGCGGCCGACGAGTATCCGATGCTCCCCGACAAGCAGAACTGCGAGAACATCAGCCTTCCTCAGCCGATGTTCAAGAGCATGATAAACCAGACTCTTTTTGCTGCTTCGGCCTCCGACATCAACCCGACCTTAAAGGGCGAGCTCTTTGAGTTTGAAAAGGGCGTATTCAATCTTGTAGCAATGGACAACTACAGGCTTGCGGTCAGGACCGAGAGCGTTAAGGTAGAGACCGACAAGAGCTTTATTGTTCCCTCGAGGGCGATGGGCGAGGCAGCAAGGCTTTTGAGCGACAACGACGAAGACAAGTGCGAGCTTTTCCTTTCCAGCAAGCACATAATTTTTGAGATAAACGGATATCTTGTATATTCAAGGCTTATCGAGGGCAACTTCCACCCCTACAAGAGTGCTATCCCGAAGAACATCACGACCGAAGTCGTAGTTGACAGAAAGGAGCTTATCTCGACTCTTGAAAGGGCGATGCTGCTTATCAGCGACAGGACGCCGAGCCCTGTAAGGTGCTATTTTGAGAACGGAATGATAAAGATAAAGTGTGCGACGTCTAATGGAAAGATACAGGACGAGATCAAGGCTGACATGACGGGTCCTGTTATCGAGATGGGCTTCAAGTGCAAGTATATGCTCGATCCTCTCGGAAGGATAAATGACGAGAAGATAAAGCTTGAGATGAGCGGCAGCCTTTACCCGATGAAGATAGTACCCGTAAAGGGAAGCGAGTATGTATATCTGACCCTCCCCGTAAGACTTTCAAGAGAGAGATAAGACCGGGGAAGAGCCGCCGGGAAAAAACCGGTATCTGACATCTATAAGGATATTGCTATGAAATATGAAGTTACAGAGATAAAGATAAATACGGAGTTTATCAAGCTGGATTCGCTGCTTAAATTTGCAGGTGTTGCCGAGACCGGCGGCATCGCAAAGGAGCTTGTGACAGAGGGCAGAGTCAAGGTAAACGGCGAGACCTGCCTTATGCGCGGAAAAAAGATAAGAGCAGGCGACAGAGTGCAGCTGGACGAAATAAGCGCCGAGATAGCCGTGATCTGATATGCTGATAACAGCCTTCAACACAGACGGATATAAAAACTTAAAAAATATCTCCCTTCAGCCTCACCCGAAGCTGAATATCTTCTACGGAGACAACGCACAGGGAAAGACCAACCTTATTGAAGCTATCTGGCTTTGCAGCGGCGTCAAGAGCTTTCGCAGCACAAAGGACAAGGATATGATAGACCTTGAGCGTGAGGCCATGAGCATAGAGCTTGATTTCAGGGACCGCGAGCGCGACCAGAAGATATCCTACCGAATGGCAAGACCGAATGTAAAGGAAAAGAACTGCTCGCTCAACGGCGTCAGGCTCAGAGCTCCCTCAAAGCTCTTCGGCAGCTTCAGCTGTGTGGTGTTCACTCCCGAGGATCTTGAGCTCTCGAAGGGCTCGCCCGACAGAAGGCGGCAGTTTGTTGACCTCTGTGCGGCACAGATAAAGACTTCCTACAAGAGCGTGACTGACAAGTACGAGCAGATACTCGAACAGAGAAATATGCTGCTCAAAAATATCTCCTATGGGAGGGCTTCAAGAGACGAGCTGGAGGTCTGGGACGTTCAGCTGGCTCAGATGGGAGCCTATATCACCCTGCTGAGATACAGCTGCACAAAAAAGCTGGCAAGCTTCACTGCAAGGCTTTATAACGAGATCTCGGGCGGCAGGGAGCAGCTGGAGCTCAGCTACAATTCCACCGTGTTTTCAAAGCTCGAGGGCAGGAGCGACTATAGGAACGACCTTGCGCCCGAATATCTGCGCTGTCTTGAAAGCAACAGGGACGAGGATATAAGGGTCGGCTTTACACAGAAGGGCGTACACAGGGACGATCTCTGCGCGTTTATAGGCGGACTGCCTGCGAGGGACTTTGCCTCTCAGGGTCAGCACAGGTCGATAGCTCTTGTAATGAAGCTGGCACAGGCAGAGATACTCACCGAGGAGACGGACGATGCGCCCGTGTTCCTGCTTGACGATGTTTTAAGCGAGCTTGACCCTTCGCGCCAGAGCTTCGTTATCTCAAAGATAGACAATATGCAGGTGTTCATCACCTGCTGTGACGAGAACATACCCAAGAACAAGACGGGAAAGCTCTACCACATTTCGGGCGGCAGGGTGATCTCGGACAGGAAGTGAGAAGATGTATCTGCACCTTGGCAATGACTATATAATCAACGAAAGGGACATCGTCGGCATTTTTGATCTTGAAAAAAGCTCGGTGTCAAAAAACACGAAGGATTATCTCAGCGAGGCCACGAAGCAGAAGCGCGTCATCAACTGCACGCTGGAGCTTCCGAAGAGCTTTATAGTTACCCTTGACAGAGACCTGACCGAGAGAGTATACATCAGCCAGCTGGCGTGCTCGACGCTTAAAAAGCGCTCGGTGCGGTGAGAGCAATGCTCCGTGAGAGCACTGGCCGCAGGTCTTTTGAAAGATCCTTACTGTCATATATAATCAAAACGTAAATTTTGCTACCGCGAAGGCGGAGCCTGGAGGATAAATATTTTATGAGTGAAGACATCAGAGAAAACAGAAACGATCAGGAAGAGTTCGTTGAGGTAAGCGAGATCTCGAAGGTCGATCAGGAGTATGACGAGAACCAGATACAGGTGCTCGAGGGGCTGGAGGCTGTGCGTATCCGTCCGGGTATGTACATCGGCTCTACGGGACCCAAGGGTCTGCATCATCTTGTGTACGAGATAGTTGACAACGCCATAGATGAGGCGCTGGCAGGCTACTGCACGGAGATCACCGTTGATATCCTGCCCGGAGATGTTATCAG
This sequence comes from uncultured Clostridia bacterium, assembly GCA_946533615.1. Taxonomy (GTDB): domain Bacteria; phylum Bacillota; class Clostridia; order Oscillospirales; family Ruminococcaceae; genus FB2012. The sequence goes on along the minus strand of CAMNBY010000254.1, from coordinate 10,718 downwards.
CGTTACCGATAACGGCCGAGGCATACCCACAGGTATTCACCCCACCGAGAAGATCTCTGCGGCGACGGTCGTTTATACAGTGCTGCACGCAGGCGGTAAATTCGGCGGCGGCGGATACAAGGTAGCAGGCGGCCTTCACGGCGTTGGTGCGTCTGTTGTAAACGCTCTCTCCGAGTGGCTCGAGCTGACGGTATATGACGGAAAGAACATACACTTCCAGCGCTTTGACCGCGGCGAGTACAAGGAGCCTTTGAAGATCATCGGCGACACCGACAGGACAGGCACATCTGTAAAATTCAAGGCCGACCCCGAGATCTTCACAGAGTCCACCGTCTATGATTATGACATACTTCTCACCAGGCTGCGCGAGCAGGCCTTCCTGAACGCCGGGATAAAGATCGTGTTCTCGGATAAGAGAGACGAGAACAGCATCAAGTCCGAGACCCTGCACTATGTAGGCGGCATCAGGGAGTTCGTCGATCATATCCACAAGACCCGAGGCGTTGTCCCGATAAGCGAGAACGTTATTTATTTTCAGGGTATGCAGGGCGATATGTTCGCCGAGATCGCGATGCAGTACAACGACACCTACAACGAAGTTATACTCTCGTTTGCGAACAATATCCACACTCCCGACGGCGGCACCCATGAAAACGCCTTCCGCAACATGATAACCAAGGTGCTCAACGAGTACGGCAAGAAGTTCGGGATGCTCAAGGAGGGCGAAAAGCTGGTCGGCGAGGACGTAAGAGAGGGTCTTACCGCCATAATCTCAGTAAAGCTCACTAACTGCGAGTTTGAGGGACAGACAAAGGGAAGACTCGGTAATCCCGAGGTTAAGCCCTTTGTTGAAAAGATAGTTTATGAAAGATTTATGGATTTTCTTGAGGAAAATCCCGAGGTCGCACAGTCTATATTTGAAAAATCCGTAGCCGCAAAGAGAGCCCGCGAGGCCGCAAAGAAGGCAAGAGACAACGAGAGAAAGCGCAAGAGCGCCCTCGACAGCGTATCCCTGCCCGGAAAGCTTGCCGACTGCTCCGACAAGGACCCGACCAACACCGAGATCTATATCGTCGAGGGAGATTCGGCGGGCGGCTCGGCAAAGGAAGGCCGTGACAGGCGCTTCCAGGCTATCCTGCCTCTCTGGGGCAAGATGCTCAACGTTGAGAAGGTAAGGATAGACAAGGTATACGGCAATGACAAGCTCATGCCTGTAGTGACCGCGCTCGGCACCAGTATGGGCGAGGATTTTGATGTATCCAAGCTGAGATATGACAAGGTAATCATCATGGCCGATGCCGATGTGGACGGTTCGCATATCAGGACGCTGCTGCTGACCTTCTTCTTCCGCTATATGAAGGAGCTTATCTCCACAGGCCACGTTTATCTTGCGCAGCCTCCGCTGTTCAAGGTGTCACGCGGCAAGACTGTAAAATACGCCTACTCCGACGAGGAGAGAGATCGCTACATCGCCGAGATCCAGAAGGGCTCGGACGTTAAGGTAGATGTCCAGAGATACAAAGGTCTTGGTGAGATGGATCCCGTTCAGCTCTGGGAGACCACAATGGACCCCGAGACAAGGATAATGGTGCAGGTCACTATGGAGGATGCCGTAAAGGCGGACGAGATCTTCACGATCCTTATGGGCGACAAGGTCGCCCCGAGAAGAGAGTTCATCGAAAAGAACGCCCAATATGTAAAAGATCTCGACGTTTAATTTTAATCCGCGAGATCGGCGGCAAGCCGCCTCACAACAGCGAAATGTGCCGGGTAGTCCTCGCGATACGGTTTTTTTGATCCGCGTGAGCACTCGCAAGCTCGTTCACAACAGCGAAATATGCCGGAGCTCCCTCGCGATACGGTGGCACGCAGAGAGGTTCAGTAAAAGGAAAAGCTCTCACAAGGCACTTCTTGCCTCTTGCCTCTCACATTCGGCATCTGATAGTTAACAAAAAAGGAGCCTTGCTTTGGAAGAGAATATGATACAGGAGACCGAACAGGCTCCGCTGACGAGCTTCGAGTTCGATATCTCGATAAAAGAGGAGGAGCAGGCCTTTATCCTCTTTCAGAAAAAATACGTTTACAAGAGAAACGTTATAAAAAGCATCGGCTTCGGGCTGCTGGCGGTGGCCTTTATCGTTTCGATCTTCCGCGACCCGAAGCAGGCGATAAACTATTTTCTGCTTGCGGTGTGTGCTGCGGCGATAGTTCTTATCTGGTACAACAACAGGCACATAAGAAAGACACTTATGGAAGCGCTGAAAATACTGGAGGACGACAGATACCGCTTCTCGCTCTACGACGACAGGTTCGTTATCGAGACCATCGTTTCGGAGGAGGAGCAGAAGGCCGAGGACTTTGAACCGATCGAGCCGCAGGAGATGAAGCTGGACGACCCGATGCTTGACGCCGCCGAACAGGACGACAAGTTCGTGCTTATAGTCCGAAAGGCCACGATCTATGTTCTGCCGAAAAGATGTATGTCGCAGCAGGACATTGAAAACGTAAGAGAAAAACTGAAACTGTAAAACCGGCCGTCGGCGCTGCCGACACAAAATTATGTACTTCGCGATCTGCGCTGTGCATTGGAATAAGGAGTGTTAAGTTTGTATTCCGAAAATTCAACAGTGATCCGTTCAGATGTCAATAATATCATGCAGGAGAGCTTCCTGCAATATTCAATGGCAGTTATCGTTTCAAGAGCGCTGCCCGATGTCAGGGACGGTCTCAAGCCCGTTCACAGAAGAATACTCTATACTATGTTCGAGAACGGACTAATGCCCGATAAGCCTTACCGTAAGTGCGCCGACACTGTAGGTTCTGTGCTGGGTAAATATCACCCTCACGGCGACGCTTCTGTTTACGACGCGATGGTAAGACTTGCCCAGAGCTTCTCTATGAGATACCCCATGGTCGATGGCCACGGAAACTTCGGTTCTATTGACGGAGACCCGCCTGCCGCCTACCGTTACACCGAGTCGAGAATGGCCAAGATGGCCCTGCACATGCTCTCGGATATAAACAAGGATACTGTTGACTTTCAGCCTAACTATGACGACAGACTGAAGGAGCCTGTTGTGCTGCCCTCACGCTTCCCGAGCCTGCTGTGCAACGGCTCTGTGGGAATTGCCGTCGGAATGGCTACGAATATCCCGCCCCACAACCTGCACGAGATAATCGAGGGTATGAAGCTTATCATAAGAGACCCCGACTGCTCGCTCGAGGAGCTGATGGAGTGCGTAAAGGGTCCCGATTTCCCGACGGGCGGAATAATCATGGGCAGGGCAGGTATCCGCGCAGCCTACGGAACAGGCCGCGGCAAGATCACTCTGCGCTCAAAGACCTCTATCGAGGAGATAAAGGGCAGGAACTGCATCATAGTCCATGAGATACCCTATATGGTAATAAAGGCAAGGCTGCTCGAGAACATAGCGGCGCTTGTAAAGGACAAGAGGATCGAGGGCATCCACGACCTGCGCGACGAGAGCGACAGGGACGGTATGCGCATCGTTATCGAGCTTAAAAAGGACGCTATCCCCGAGGTAGTGCTCAACAAGCTGTTCTCTTATACTCAGCTCCAGGACACCGTTGGCGTTATCATGCTGGCGCTGGTAAACGGCGTTCCGAAGATACTCACCCTCAAGGAGTGCCTTGAGCATTATATCAACTTCCAGGTAGAGGTCATCGAGAGAAGGACACGCTTTGACCTGAAAAAGGCAAGGGAGAGAGACCATATCCTGCGCGGCCTGAAGATCGCCCTTGACAATATCGACGAGGTCATCGAGATCATGAAGTCCTCGAAGAACATTCCCGAAGGTAAGGAAAGGCTGATCGAGCGCTTCGGCCTCTCGGAGATACAGGCTGACCACATCGCAAACATGATCCTCGGCCGCCTGACAGGCCTTGAGACCCAGAAGATACTTGACGAACTGGCCGAGATCGAAGCCCGCATCGCAGATTTCGAGGATATACTTGCAAATCACCAGAGGGTGCTTGACATCATAATCACCGAGGTCGAGGAGATACAGAAGAAGTTCGGCGACGAGCGCAGAACGATGATCGAGAACGTCAGCGGCGAGGTCGATATCGAGGATCTTATCCCCGTTGAGGAGAGCGTTGTCACCTACACCAATGCCGGCTACATCAAGAGAACGCCCGTGGCGGCCTACAAGGCACAGAACCGCGGCGGAAAGGGTGTTTCGGGCGTTAAGCAGCGCGAGGACGACATTGTCAGCGAAATGAACATCTGCTCGACTCACGACCATATACTCTTTATTTCAAACAAGGGCATCATGTACAGGCTGAAATGCTACGAGCTGCCCGAAGGCGCAAAGAACGCAAGAGGCAGCAATATTATCAACCTGCTGCCGCTCAAGGAGAACGAGAAGATCGCCGCGATGCTCAAGACCGAGAGCTTTGACGAGGACAGGTTCATCGTTATGGTGACAAAGAACGGCAAGATCAAGAGGACTCCTCTTTCCAGCTACAAGAACGTGAGAAAGAACGGCCTTATCGCGGTAGGACTTGACGAGGGCGACGAGATCGCGGGAGTAAGGCTGACAGACGGCGACAGCCAGCTTGTAATAGCCACCCACAACGGCATGGCGATCAGGATAGAGGAAGAGAAGATCCGCTCTATGTCGCGTTCGGCTCACGGCGTAAAGGCGATCAAGCTGAGAAACGGAGACTATGTTGTCTCAATGGCAAGAGTCAGGGACGGCGCAACGGTTATGACGGTTTCCGAAAAGGGACTCGGCAGGCGCACCGACCTTGAGGCCTACAGGATACAGAACCGCGGCGGCTTCGGAATGCTCAACTACAAGGTAAGCGAGAGCAAGGGCTATGTCTGCGGCATCAAGGTAGTTGACGAGGACGACGACATCATCATGATCTCGACCGACGGCATCATTATCCGCCTCAGAGCCTCCGATGTCAGGATAATGGGCAGGTACGCCACCGGCGTCCGTATGATGAAGCTGAAGGACGACAACAAGGTGGTAGCCTTCACGAGAGCCGAACACGACGACGAGGCAGAGCTTTCAAAGATAGAACAGCCCAGCGACGAGGAGCTTGCCGAGCAGGAGGCCGAAGCCGCCAAGGAAGCCGCTAACGAGGTAGTCGAGCCCGACGAGGAGCCCGATGATTGAAGAGCTGCCATCAGTGAATAATTAAGGTCCGCTGTGCGGACTTATGCCACCCGTTCCGGCGGGTGGCTTTATTCTTTGATAATTGTATATTTTTCGTTTTATGCGTTATTATATACAGAATATACCGCCTCAATTTGTGCAAAGCACGCAAAATCAAGAGTTTTTCTTTTTTTTTAATGAATTATACTTGCATTTATCGAAAATTTGATTTATAATAATATGTACTGTTTGCGGCGGTGCTGTGCGCTGCTGAAAAAAACAACAGGAAAGGAATAATGAATATGAAAATATCCAGGATCGGATCTCTTCTGCTGGCGGGAGTTATGAGCGCTGCGATGCTTGTTTCCTGCGGCGACAGCGTTGAGCCTAACTCCGTACACAACGCAGATGACCTTGAGGGCAAGACTATCGGTGTGCAGATCGGCACCACAGGCCAGATAATGGCCGAGGACGTAAAGGACGCCACAGTTGAAAAGTTCAACAAGGGCGCCGATGCTATCGAGGCTCTCAAAAAGGGCAAGATAGATGCGGTCATCATCGACAACGAGCCCGCAAAGGTCTTCGTTTCAAAGAACGACGAGCTCAAGATACTTGACGACCCCTTTGCCGTCGAGGACTACGCTATGGCAATGAACCTTGAGAACACCGAGCTCCAGGGCAAGGTCAATACCGCCCTCGCAGAGCTCAAGGCCGAGGGCACTCTTGATAAGATCATGAAAAACTGGATCGGCGACGATGTGGGCAAGTCACCCTATACCTCCCCCGAGGGCATCAAGCGTGAGGGTACTCTCAAAATGGCTACCAACGCAGAGTTTCCTCCCTACGAGAGCGTCGAGGGCGGAAAGATCGTGGGCATTGATGCCGATATAATGCAGGCCGTTGCCGATAAGCTCGGTATGGAGCTGGAGATCGAGAATATCGCTTTCGACTCCCTCATCGCCGAGCTGCAATCCAAAAAGGCCGATATAGTCGCCGCAGGTATGACCGTTACCGACGAGAGAAAGAAAAATGTCCTTTTCTCCGACACCTACGCCACAGGCGTACAGGTCATCGTCGTAAGAAAAGACTAAGTCTCATAAAAACATAACATCAAACAAAGCTGCTCCTCCGCCAGGCGGCGGAGGGGCAGCTGTTTTACCGCAAATGCTGATATGCCGCACTTTCTGCGAGTGCTGTTGGGGGAGACCCTTTTGAAAAAGGGTCATCCCCCAAACCCCCTCCCTAAAACTTTTAATGATTTTTGGCGAGGGTGCCTGAGATCACCCAAAATTCATCAGGCTTTGAAGTCTTGTCTGTTTTCCGAAAACAGCAGACACCCTCGCCAAAAATACGCTGAAAGTCTTTGGAAAGGGGGTCTGGGGGGACAACCTTTCTTCAGAAAGGTTTCCACCCAGTAACACTCGCAGAGGGTATAGCATATCAGCGTTTGCGGCAAGACGCAGACAGAGGTGTGAAAATGGAAGATTTTAAGCAAAAATTTCATGATACCTTCATTACGGACGACAGGTGGAAGTATCTTGTAGAGGGTCTTGAAAACACTCTTATCATCACGCTATTTGCGGCGCTGCTGGGCATAGTTATCGGCTTTGCGGTAGCGATAGTTCGTTCCACTCACGACAGGACGGGGAAGCTGAAAATACTGAACCTTGTGAGCAGGGTATATCTGACGGTTATACGGGGCACGCCGATGGTAGTACAGCTGATGATAATGTACTTTGTAATCTTTGCGACGCTGCACGCGAAGTACAAGATCTATGTTGCGATACTTTCCTTCGGCATCAACTCGGGAGCTTACGTTGCGGAGATCGTCCGCTCGGGAATAATGTCAATCGACAACGGGCAGTTCGAGGCTGGCTCGTCGCTTGGCCTGAGCTACCCGAGGACGATGTTTTACGTCATCATGCCGCAGGCCTTCAAGAACGTTCTTCCCGCGCTTGCAAACGAGGTCATCGTGCTTTTGAAGGAGACCTCTGTTGCGGGCTATATCGGAATGGAGGACCTTACGAAGAAGGGCGACATTATCCGAGGCGCCACCTACGAGGCCTATCTGCCGCTGCTGGCTGTGGCGCTTATCTATCTTATCATGGTAATGATACTTACCTGGCTTGTTTCAAAGCTTGAAAGGAGGCTGAGGCGAAATGACAGACGCTAAGCAGCAGCCGAAAGACGGCGATGTGCTGATAAGGGTCGAGGACCTCAGCAAGAATTTTGCGAACCTAAAGGTCCTGAAAGGCATAAACACCACCATCAGCCGCGGCGAAAAGGTAGTTATCATCGGGCCCTCGGGCTCGGGCAAGAGCACCTTTCTCAGATGCCTCAACCGCCTTGAACGCGCCACCTCGGGAAAGATAATCGTTGACGGCGAGGACATTCTTGCGATGAGGGAGCGCGACGTCAACTGTGTCCGCCAGAAGATGGGCATGGTGTTCCAGCACTTCAACCTCTTCGGACATCTGACGATAAGAAAGAACATCACCCTTGCGCCCGTGAAGCTAAAGCTGATGACCCAGCAGGAGGCCGACGAAAAGGCCTCGGAGCTGCTGGAAAAGGTCGGGCTGTACGACAAGGCTGACGCCTATCCCTCGCAGCTCTCGGGCGGCCAGAAGCAGAGGATAGCCATTGCACGCTCGCTGGCGATGGACCCCGAGATAATGCTCTTTGACGAGCCGACCTCGGCACTCGACCCCGAGATGGTCGGCGAGGTGCTGGAGCTTATGAAGGAGCTGGCCGACAGCGGAATGACCATGGTGGTCGTTACCCACGAGATGGGCTTTGCAAAGGAAGTCGCCTCGCGCGTGATGTTCATGGACGACGGCAACATCATCGAAGAAGCGCCGCCGCAGGAATTTTTCGACAACCCAAAGAACAGCAGAACAAAGCTGTTCCTCTCGAGAATATTGTAAAATATAACAGGGCTCCGCAGGACGGCAATGACCGTTCCTGCGGAGCCCTGTTCCTTTTCGGGCAGTGCGGTGAATACTTCCCGCTCTCTTTGACAATAATAATAGCAAATATCCGAAGGGAGCACCGCTATGGTAAATGTCACAAAGTCACAGTATGAGCAGATGTATAAAAAAGCGTCCAAAAATTCCAACACCCCGCTGAACGTCCTCAAAGCCTTTCTAATCGGCGGAGCAATCTGTGCCCTCGGGCAGGGAGTCAAAAACGCCTTCCTCGCTCTCGGCCTCTCCGACGACAACGCCTCCGCCGCAGTCTCGATAACTCTGATACTGCTGAGCACCGTCCTCACGGCCTTCGGGCTCTACGAAAAGCTGGCAAAACACGGCGGCGCAGGCACTCTCGTGCCTATCACGGGCTTTGCGAATTCCGTTGTCGCTCCGGCTATCGAGTTCAAGACCGAGGGGCTTGTCACGGGCCTTGGCGCAAAGATCTTCACCGTCTGCGGCCCCGTGATACTCTACGGTACTCTCGCCGCATTTATCTACGGCATCATCTATGCGTTCGTGAGATAGCAGAAAAAGCGAGCCTCGCTGCAAACAGAGCGGTGAGGCTCGCTTTATTATCCGGTTTTTATTCAAGGCTCTCCAGCCACTTTTGAACGTCCTTTGAAGCCGTGGCGGCGTCCTTGTCGTAGAGCTCGCAGACCTCGCCGCTTACCGAAGCGCCCGAGGCGTCCTCAAGATCGCCGACGCTCTTGGCCTTTCCGCTTCCGCCGTGAGAGGCGATGACATTCAGGGTCTTGCCCGAGATGTCGCAGCTCTTCACAAAGCTTTCAACAGCCTTTGGTATCGTTCCCCACCAGACGGGATATATCATTATGACCCTGTCGTACTTTGAGAGGTCGGGCAGCTGTCCCGAAAGCTCGGGAAGCTCGTCGTTCTTTATCTCGTCCGAGGCCTCGGCGACTGTGCCGCTGTAGCTCGAGGGGTATTTCTTAACGGTAGTTATCGCGTAGACATCGCCGCCGACGGCGTTTTGTACCATCTCGGCAGCCAGCTCGCAGTTGCCGATCAGCTTGTCGCCGTCACGCATCAGCGAGGCGCTTGAAACGGCATCAACATCGTTCTCGAAGTCGCAGTTCCCGTTTCGGGTGAAATAAACCGTAAGTATCCTGTCCGTGCCGAGGTCGAGCTTGTCCATGGCGGCGGCCTCCTGCTCGTTCACCTCGGTCTCGATGAAATGGCGCTGGATATAAGGCACGCCGAAGATCACGAACAGCACCGCGACAACAGCCACGATGATAAGAACGATAATAAGCTTCTTGTGTTTTTTCATTGCTCTGTCTCCGTGATTTCGGGTTTGACCTCGGGTTTAGCGCCGCGCTGCTTTTTTTCTTCAAGCGGCTTTTTGTTCAGCTTTGAGGCATAGTAGATCAGCAGCGGCGTGACGCCTGCCACATAGGCAAAGATGATTATATCTATCACCTTTCCGAGCGAGGTGATGTCCTTTGCTTCTGCAAGTAGCTGTATCATTGAGTGCTCCTTTCGTTAATCATCGTAATCGTCCCACTCGTCGGTCAGCTCGTCAAACACGGCGTTGATATCGGAGAAGGAGTAGCCCTGACGGACGAGGGCGTTTTTAACTTTTTTTATGCCGTCCTCGGTGTCGAGCCGACGGGCGTATTTTGTTTCGATCAGCTCGCGGATGCGGTCGCGGGTCGAGTCCTCGTACTGTTCAAGGGCTTCGTCGATCAGCTCCTGACCGAGACCCTTGAGGCGCATTTCCTGTTTTGCTCTGCGAAGCCCGAATTTTTTGATCTCGACGTATCGTCTTGCCAGCTGGGCTGCATAGCGGCGGTCGTTTATGACGCCCAGCTCCGAGAGCTTGTCGCAGACATCATAGCACAGATGCTCGCTGTAATTCTCGCGCAGCTTTTTGAACATTTCGGAATACGAATAGTCGCGGTAGTCCAGCAGATAAAGAGCGCGTTCCTTGGCACGGCGAAGGTCATTTTTATAGACGACCTCCTCCCACTCCTCGGGGGTGAAGGAGGCGTCTTTCCTGACGCCGCAGTCATAGCAGACCTCGCTGTTTATGAACGCGGGCTCCCCCTCGGAGAAGTCAACGCGCATGGTCTTGCCCTTATAGAGCTCGACTTTTGTAACGGTCATAAAGATCACCTTCGTATTCAATTCACAATTTACAATGCACAATGCACAATGAATGTGCCGCAAAGCTGATAAAATGGCAATTCGCGATTACGCTCACACGAGGTCAGCAATCTCAAATCCTGTCTCATCACACCAAGCCCGAAGTGTTGCCACCATAGTAGAGCGGAAAGCCCACCAAATTCTGCACAAAGCCAGTTAAGACCGAACAGACCTATCCCGATACGTCGTAGAAGGAACAAACAAAGCACACCCTCACCGCGAGGGAGCAAAAGAGGGCGGGAAAGGATAATAAGGACAGGGGAGCGCGAGGGGGAGACCTTAAGAAGGGAAGACCATACGCAAAATTTGCGTTTCCCTCTTTTGCGCTTGCGTTTTCTGGGACGTTCCCTTCTTGTGGTCTCCCCCTCGCAGGACGTGGCAGTATTGTTCCTACCACACAAAGTGAGAGGGCGCAGCAGAACGCCAACAAGCGTGGCGCAGAAGTCCCACCCCAAACAAA